>CAZDIC010000037.1:0-8838 GCA_964505395.1 uncultured Alistipes sp.
GTTTCTTCGGTGCCGCTCGTAACATCGAAAACGGCGGCTCACTCACCATCATCGCCACAGCCCTCACCGAAACATCGTCTAAGATGGACGAAGTTATCTTCGAAGAATTTAAAGGCACCGGTAACATGGAATTGCAACTCGACCGCAAACTTTCAAACAAGCGCATCTTCCCCGCAGTCGACATCATGGCTTCATCAACACGCCGCGACGATCTGCTGCTTCGCGAAGAGACTCTCAACCGTATGTGGATTTTGCGCCGCTTCCTCAGCGACCGCAACTCAATCGAAGCAATGGAGTTCATCAAGGACCGCATGGAACGCACGGTCGACAACGACGAACTGCTCCGCACAATGGGCGACTAAACCGCACACAAACTGCACAATATATCAGAGGCGATGCCAACCGGCACCGCCTCTATTCATTATATCATTTACAACAATTGAATAATCTCTGCTCAGTAGATTTTTTTGTGGGGGGATAGTGTCTCAACTACACTCAAAATCTAACGGAGTGTGGTTAACCGTGATTAACTACGCTTCACGGCACGGTGGTTCATCATGTCTCCAAACCAGAGGCCACCAATAATCAGAGCCGCACCAAAGCAACCCATGAAGGTAATCGGGTCGTTGTCAAAAAGAATAGCAGCTATAATCATGGTGCAAATTGGCTGCACATATAGGTAGTTGTTGGTGGTAATGGCACCGAGTGTGTTCATCACACCCGACCAGATGGTGTAGGCAAGCACCGAACAGAGCATGCCGAGGAAGAGTAGGTTCACAATTACCTCAACAGATAGCAGATTGCTCATAGGAGATATCGGCTCTGACGATATTGCCCAAAAAGGCAAAGCGGTAATCAAGCCGTAGAAGAATGTTTTTCGAGTAACAAACTTTGCAGAATAGGTCACATTCAATTTACGCAAAACAACCGCATATATGGCCCACGAGAATGCTGCGCCAAGAGCCAAAAGGTCACCGGTAATGGTGCTCAGAGCATCACTATTGGTATCGGTAAACGATGAGAAGCCATCCTTAAACACAATGCACCCCACACCGATAAAAGCGATAACCGAGCTTATATAAGTCCACCGTCCGGGCCTTTCATTCTTATATAGAGCACCTATCAAAAGTGTTGTAAGCAAGGGGGATAGCGTAGTAATCATTGAGACATCCGACACACGCGTATAGTTCACGGCATTATTCTCGGCAATAAAATAGATTGAACTGCCACACAATCCACACACCAAGAAGAGCAATTCATCACGCCAGTTGTTGGCCATAATTTTCTTGTGACAGATGGCGAGCACCATCAAGTAAGCCAACACGAAGCGGTATATATATATTTCAACCGGGCCAAGATTGTGATTAATCAACACCTTGGTACTTACAAAAGAGCCTCCCCATATAGCGACAACCAAGAGTGCTCCCAAATGGCACATTAAGGTTTTATGAGAAGTATATTTATCAGTTGTCCGTGACATAAAAACATTTTCGAAAGTGTTCCCAACCAAAAACGCTTACATTCCGTTAAATCCGGTCGCACATATCGGAAAAAGTCCTGCAAACGTTTACTACTGCGAATTTAGCTAAATTTTTCTATATAGCAATTGAATCTCTACACAAAAAATGCGCAATATCGCCAACCGGGCCGGTCCAATGCGCTGCTACAGTAAGTTTTGTTGATATTTTTTCACATTATACATAAAAAATAACCGAATATGCATGATTATTTTTTGGGATTTTCATATTAGATTTACTATCTTTGTGGGTCAAAACGGAAATTACTTGTATTTACTAAATAACATTTAAACGATGAAATCAATTAAAACATTATGCTGCGCAGCCTTAGCTGCTTGCATGCTCACAACAGGTTGCTCAATGAGCAACACAGCTAAAGGTGCTCTTATCGGAACCGGTAGCGGTGGCGCTCTCGGTGCTGCTGTTGGTGCACTCGTTGGCGGTGGTAAAGGTGCTGCTATCGGCGCAGGTGTTGGTGCAGCCGTTGGTGTAACAGCCGGCGCTCTTATTGGTAAAAAGATGGACAAACAAGCTGCAGAACTCAAACAGCAACTTGCTGACGCTTCTGTAGAAACCGTTACCGACGATGATGGCAACGCAGCTATTAAGGTTACATTCCCCGGTGGTATCCTCTTCCCCACTAACGGAACAACCCTTAGCACAAGCGCTAAAACAGAACTCGCTTCTTTTGCAACCTCTTTGCAATCGAACCCCAACACCAACGTACAGATCTACGGTTACACCGACAACACCGGTTCTTTGGAAGCAAACACCAAAGTTGCTAACGGTCGTTCGGCTTCTGTACAGAGCTACCTCCTTGGCAAAGGCATTTCTTCAAGCCGCTTGAGCGCTCAAGGTCTTCCTATGACCGACTACGTTGCTTCAAACGACACTGCTGATGGTCGCGCTCAAAACCGTCGTGTTGAAATCTACATCACAGCTGACGCTACAATGATTGAGCAGGCTAACGCCGGCACATTGCAATAATCGTTAGCTCAACACAAGCATAAAAAAAGCTTCGCATTCGCGAAGCTTTTTTTATGTCGTTACATACAGCAAGTTTAATCTTGAGAACGCAGCAACTGCACCATCTTAACCAATGCTGTGGTGGTGGCACGATCAATTACACGGCCACGATCACCGGGGAAATGCAATGTTGCCGACACAGTGCCATTGGGCGTGGAAAAGGCCATGCACACAGTGCCAACAGGCTTCTCGGCACTACCGCCACCGGGGCCGGCAATGCCTGACGTTGCAACAGCACATGTGGCAAGCAACCGACTGCGAGCACCTTCGGCCATCTGCCGAGCAACAGGCTCGGAAACGGCACCATAGGTGGCCAGTGCAGATGCATCAACTCCAAGTGCAGCCATCTTCACCTCATTTGAATAGCTCACAACACCACCGTTAAACACTTCCGACACACCGGGAAGCATCGTCATTCGATGCGCGATATTGCCACCGGTGCAACTCTCGGCTGTAGCAAAGGTCATGTTGCGTTGCTGCAGTTCTTGCATCAACACCTGTTCGGGTGTGAAATCGCCAACAACAAACAGATGTTCAGCGAGGTTGCATTTCAACCACTCCACAGCTGCATCAAGTTCGGCATCAAGCGTAGATTTATCAGAGCCAACACCATCAAGACGCAAGCGCAAATAGCCGGGTTGAGGAAGGTAAGCCAAATGCATGTGGGCGGGCAAAGCATCCTCCCAAGCATCCAAACGCTCGGCAAGATCACTCTCGGTAATATCCACCATCACAACCGTGCGATGCTCTATCACAGTGCGCTCACCAAAGAACTCCAACAAGCGTGGCAACACCTCATGGCTGAATGCATAGCGAGTTTCAAACGGCACTCCCGGCATCGACACCAACACCTTCCCGTCGCGTTCAAACCACATAACCGGGGCCGTACCAAGTTCATTATTCAACACCTTGCAGCAGTCGGGCACCATGGCCTGAGTAGCCGTCAGAGCATTCATATTCAAGCCACGCTTACGAAAAACAGTCTTGACATGCTCCAACACATCGCTATTCTCAACCAAGCGACCTCCAAACAGTTCACAGAGCGTTGATTTTGTGATATCGTCCTTAGTCGGGCCCAAGCCACCGGTGGTCAACACAATGTCGGCATGCGCCAATGCATCGGTTATCGCATCGCGAATAGCGGTAGCATCATCGTGCACTGTTACAACATTTTTCACAGTCCATCCGGCCGGTGCAATCATCTTGGCGATGTCGCCAGAATTTGTATCCACCACCTGCCCAATCAGCAACTCATCGCCGATTACCACAATTGAAACTTCCATAAGGCTATCAGATTTTACACCATAGTTCTGGCATATGGGGCCAGGTCGTAGGGGCAGAACTCCCCTTTCAGATATTTGAAATAGCCGGCAATGGCCACCATGGCAGCATTGTCGGTAGTGAATGCACGTTCGGGGATAAAGGCCTTCAAGCCATTTGTCTTGCAGAAATCGGCCACGGCAGCACGCACGCCTGAATTGGCTGAAACGCCACCACCTATGGCAACTGTTTGCACACCGGTTTGCTTCACAGCCTTTGTCAACTTGTCGAGCAGAATGTCGATAATAGTCTTTTGCAGCGAAGCAGCAAGATCGGCCTTATTCTCCTCAATAAAATTAGGGTTCGCCTTCACATTATCGCGAAGGGTGTAAAGGAATGAGGTTTTCAAACCACTGAAGCTATAATCCAACCCGGGGATATGTGGCTTGGCAAATTTAAACTTCGATGCATCCCCCTCGGCGGCTAAACGGTCGATGTGAGGGCCACCGGGATAAGGAAGCCCCATCACCTTGGCGCATTTGTCAAAAGCCTCTCCGGCAGCATCGTCGATAGTCTGCCCGAGAATCTGCATATCGTCATAGTTCTTAACCAGAATCAGCTGAGAGTTTCCACCTGACACAAGCATGCACAAGAACGGGTATTCCGGCACCTCATCCTCGGGGGTGCGCTTTACAAAGTGGCTCAGCACATGCCCATGCAGATGGTTCACATCAACGATAGGCACGCGTAAACCAAGCGATAACCCCTTGGCAAACGAAGTTCCCACCAACAACGAGCCCAGCAAGCCCGGCCCGCGAGTGAAGGCGATGGCCGAGAGGTCACTCTTAGTGATGCCTGCGCGCTTGATGGCGGCATCGACCACCGGCACAATGTTCTGCTGATGAGCACGCGATGCCAATTCCGGCACCACACCACCATATTCTTCGTGCACCTTCTGCGATGCAATCACGTTCGACAGCAAAATGCCATCGCGAATCACAGCCGCCGACGTGTCGTCGCAACTTGATTCTATACCTAATACCGTTATCGGCTTATCTGTCATATCATTCAAATTTACATGGCTGCAGCGACATCCGCCCACAGTCACTTTCATAGTGCAAATTTAGCGATTTTTACCGACATACATTCCACCTTACATAATCGTTTCTCACAACGCCACATACAGCACAACAACAGATGCAACAAAGTGGCACCGGAACAGCTCACTAAAGCCGAAACTACGCAACCATGCTCATCGAACCGCCTCAATTATTTGAGCACAAATAATTTGGCCATCTGATTGAAGATTATTATTTTTGTAGCCGATGTGACACAGAATTATCGCATCACCAACCTATTCACTCTCTTCAATTCAAGTATTCCATGTGTGCTCTCTCCAAGCCATCCCTACAATACTCATTTTTGTCAATGTGCATAACCGCCATGACGATGCTGTGTGTGGCCTGCTCAAAAGACTCCCATAACGATAACGGCTCAATTGTTGGTTATGTGACCACATATGTTAACGGAACGAGTTCTCCTTTAATCGGTGTCACCGTGACGAATCTCACCACCAACGACAGTGTGACCACCAATCGCGACGGCACGTTTAAGTTCCGACAACTTACGCCTCAGACCTACAACCTAAAAATTGCCAAATCGGGGTATAATACCATCTATGCCGATGTTGATGTAACAACAAACGCGCAAACCGATGTGAGCTACACCATGACGACTGAGGGGATGACAAGTAGTGACTACCTAAACGTCGCACCCACAACTCTCGATTTCGGCACAAACAAGGCACAACTGTCTGTAACAATGAAGAATGTGGGAACCGAAGCAATTGACTGGACTATAGATTTAAATGATGTAGCATGGCTCACAACATCGCTGACCGCCGGACAAATTCAACCACAACACTCGCAGTCGGTGGTTATCGGTGTTGACCGTAACCGCCTTGACAAGACATCACAAGTGGCCATATATCTTCACACGCAGAAAGTCACATACCAAATCACGGTCATTGCCACTCTAATCGGCACTGAGGATAACACAAATGCCACAGATGATAACAGTTCCGACAGCACGGATAACTCCGACACAGATAACTCCAATGCCGGCACAGATTCCGATACGCCCGCTAATTCCGACGGTCAAACCGACACAAACACTGACCCCGCCTCAGGGCCGGACAACAATTCCGGAGATGAGAACAGCGGTACAGATGTGGTCGGTGTAGATAACGGAACCGGCAATTACACATCTACTACAAATAGCATTGTAGTATCCACTGATTTACTATCATACTACACATTTGATAACAGCTACGATGACACAATAAACGCCTGGAACAATGCGACTGCCGTCAAAACAAGTTTTGTGTCGGGTATTTCGGGCAAAGCGGTAAATTTGCCGAGTGCTTCAAGTTCACTAACCTACCCGTGGAACTTTATCCACACGCGCACATTTTCACTCTGCTTTTGGCTAAAAACAGGGAACGACGGACTGATTTTTCACACGCAATCGGGCGATGAAAATCCACGATTCGTGCTGTCAATCCACAATGGAGCACTTGAATATATAATAACCAACAAGCACAACACAAGCGAATATAACAACTCAGGTTATCAGCTTAGTCACCCCACAATTACTGATAACCAATGGCACCACATCGCCTTGGTGTGCGACTTCAGCAATACAAACAGAAATTACTGGACCACTCTACTCTATGTAGATGGCTACCCGGCCGATCAAGTTACGGAATATAGCAACGATTCTTACGGAGAAGCAACCAGACCAACATCATTGATTTTGGGCGGGGCCGCCGACTGTTTTAACTACACACTAACGTGTGGTGGAATTGCGATTGACAATCTGCGCATCTACGACACACGCACCATCAGTGCCAACGAAGTATTTGAAATATACGATGCGCGCCAATAGCGTTAGCAATATCACTCCACAATAAGTGAGCGATTGGCCTTTCTCGGCTTCTCAGCCGGATATTCGCCATTGCAATAGCCAAGAATCACAAAGCAACGGGCCACCATGTTGTCGGGCACATTCCACTGCTTTAAGAACTGTTGCCCTTCGGGAGAACTAAAGGTCTCCTCTCCACGCGCCACGATGCAACTGGCAATACCCAATTCGGTTGCCATTAACACCATGTTTTCAGCTGCACAGAAGGCATCGGGAATACTGTACAAGAAATTGCGCTGAGCAAAAACGGCCACAATGGCTGCTGCGCCATAAAATCCGCTTTTTATAGTCGGGTCATCAATTATTGAGGGCTGCTCTTTTGAAACATAACTCCCGGCCAAGCGATCACGGTTCATGCAAGCGACATTCAAGCGCCCAATCTGCTCAACCGTGTGGCGGTTATTCACACCGACCAACATGGAACGTTGCCCTCCGCCGGCATTTGGCGCAAATAGCCCGGCTTCGATAATGGTTTCCAAGTCCGACTTTTCAATCGGCTGCTCGGTGAATTTTCTGATTGAGCGACGATGCTTGATAAGCTCTAACAGGTCTGTTTTCATTGGTGTTACTAAACTTCTTTCCAACACTGCGGGTCGGGTGCAAAAAACGAATGATGATAGCCGTAAGCCACAGCCGGACAGCCACGACAGAAGCGGAGCAATTCACATTTGGCACACTTCTCCATCTTTTCATGTTGGCGATAAAACTCTTCGCGTTCGCCGTAAAATATATCGTAGATGGGAGTTGTAACCTCATCGCTGCCCGGCTCAAACAGTCGGCCGACAGGTGACTCAAAGCGTCGACAAGCCATCACATCGCCGGTAGGCAAGATTGTGATATGACAATTTGCGCAATTGCACCCATCGTAGATGGTGTCGGCGTCAAGATTTTCAGGGATTTTAAACACGCCTTTCTCATGCAGGAAAAGCGTCCACAGATGGTCTTTTAGGTTAAACGTTGTGCCGCTATCACGATATTTGTCATAGCGTTGCCACAAGGTTTCAAGTAGAGCACGATACTCGTTCGGCTCTATGTGAGTGCGCTCGCTAATGGCTTTTGCCATAGATGTCGGGCAATAACGTCCGAACGCAAAAATGTCAACATGATGCTCTACCACCAGATCGACAATTGCCGGAATCTCATGGATATTTGTACCACTCACCGTGGTCATCACCGCGCAATCAATACCGGCATTACGAATCACCTTAATAGCCTTCAGAGTGGCATCAAACGACCCACGCTTACGGATAGCATCGTGAGTGTCGCGCAAGCCGTCAATGCTCAACTGATATTTACGACAGCCGAGCTGCTTCATGCGCGCGCACACCTCAGGCGTGAGGTGAAACGGATTGCCCATTAAAGTGAATGGAATGCCTTGCTCATGCAGCGATGCCAATATATCCCAAAAGCGTGAATGAAGAATCGGGTCACCACCGGTGATGTAGAAATATGGTCGACGGTTCATCCGTTGCGCCATATCACAACACGAAGAAATGACTGCATGACACCGCTCAAAACTCATTTCAATGAGTTTAGGGTGCCCCTCACTGAATATATAGCAATGCTCACACCGTTGATCACATTCATCGGTGATATGCCACTGAAAAGCAAAGTATTCCATTCTCCGAAGTGATTAATTACTTGTCACCGGCGCCACATGCAGAACCGCAAGCAGCAGGTTTCTCTTCTTTATCACCGGTACCACAAGCTGAACCGCAAGCTGCGGGTTTCTCCTCTTTGTCGCCTGCACCACATGCAGAACCACAAGCAGCAGGAGCTTCGGCACGTAACACACCTTGTGCGCTGTGCGCAATCACAAATTCATTTGAACGTTTCATAGCTGAACTAATTAAAAGTTAATGTATAAGGTATATCTTAGCATTCTCTCTACGACCGCGAAGTTAGCAAAAGTCAACAAAAAAAACAATACTACAGCAGTTAATTTTTTCCAAGTAATTGACACAACATATCTCCACATATCCCCAACATATTCTCTACTTCCCGAACAGAGCCTTTACGCGAAGCGGGTTCATGCCGAGTTGCACAGCCTTTG
>CAZDIC010000037.1:8938-11227 GCA_964505395.1 uncultured Alistipes sp.
TTCCCGAACAGAGCCTTTACGCGAAGCGGGTTCATGCCGAGTTGCACAGCCTTTGTAGCATCGGCTTTTGCATCATCTTCACGATAACGGAGCAGGTTCAGCCGAGCACGGCAATAGTATAATTCGGGGTCGGAAGCATCAAGTTCCAAACCGCGGGCAATGTCGTCGGCGGCATCCTGCAAACGGTCAATCTCAAGTGAGCACATTGCACGAGCGGCATAATACACACTCTCCTCTTTCCGTTTCAGCAGTTCGCCATAAAGGTCAATCGCTTCCTCATAGCGATTTGTAGAGTCGTAAATCACAGCCTGCAACAACAGCCCCTGCGGGTCGTTTGGCGCCAATTGGCGATATTTCGTCACATCAGCCTCAGCCGGTTCAACCAACCCACGGCGCAGCATAATAGTGGCACGTTCCCGATAAACCGGAGCATAAGTTGAATCCATCTGAACAATTAAATTGTAGTCGTTCAGTGCATCGTCCAAGCGGTCCATACGAGCCAACACCCCGGCACGGTTATTTAAGATTACAACCGATGCAGGAGCCATTGCACGCGCCTCGGTTAGGGTGTAAAGCGCTAATGAATCCTCACCCATATACGACTGCAGCATACCGACATTCGACAAAAGCATCACATTTTGAGCATTACCCGGCTCACTGCGCATCGCCGCCTGCAGATAGGCGATTGCGTCCTCCCACTTCCCTTTGCCGGTAGCTTCATAGGCACGCTCAACCAACTTCATGTAGTCGGACTCCTTTTCGCGTTGCTGCTGCATTTTAGCCATATTATCAGTGAGATTATCAGGATTCTCGCCTAACACCACACCGGTGGCGACAACGGCCATAACCGTAAAAAAAAGTGTTCTAAGTTTCAATTTGCCTTGAGTGTTCATGCTGATTTGTCGTTTGAGTTTCATGTGCAAAGTTACATCATTTTACGTCACAACCGTTCATCGGTCATGGTCAAACATACGCAACGAATGTGAACGATATATAAATGTCTGCAACACTCCACGCATCACAAGGTAAGCGATGAAAGCAAACCACAGGGCATGATTTCCCCAATGTGGATAAAGTACCAATTCTATTACAAAGAATGTGACCATAGCTCCTGCCATTGATTGCAGTAAGCCACGACTCATGGTGGCGCCGATAAACACCCCGTCCCAAGTGAATGAGGCGAACCCGGCAAACGGCACCAACACGGCCCACATCCAATAGTCGCGCGACGCCACTATCACATCGCTATCTGAAGTCAAAATGCCAAGGAAACTCTCACCACCGAAGAAATAAACGGCCGTAAAAAGCGCAGCCATCGCCACGCCCCATCGCATTACGCTTTTCACACACTGCGAAAGATTCTTACGGTCACAGGCTCCGGTGTATTGGCCCACAAGAGCCTCAGCAGCAAATGCGAAGCCATCCATCATATAGGAGAACAGCAAAAACAGTTGCATCAACAGCGTGTTGACAGCCAAAATCACAGGACCTTGAGCAGCACCGGTTTTGGTAAACCATAAAGTCACGGCAATCATGCACACTGTGCGTAACATCACATCAAGATTAATCTTAAAGAATCGACGGAAACCGCCTCCATGCAACACAGTGCTCAATCGAGGCATTTTTAACTTGTAACGTCGCAACAACCACACGCCAACAGCGACGCCAATCCACTGTGCCACGAGCGAACCGGTTGCAACGCCCTCAATCTGCCATCCAAGGCCATAGACCAAAGCTAAACTAACCACGATGTTGGTCACATTCACGGCAATGGAACTCACCATCAGCATACGTGAGTTTTGCATACCCAGAAACCAACCCGACATAGCATAGGTGGCCAACACCGCCGGAGCACCGTAAATCAAGATTGAGAAATAGCGCGAGGCTAAGGAGCCGGTTATAGGGTCGGGGCCGACAAACCACATCAGAAGCCACCTCAAAGGCACCTGCAACAGCACCATAGCCAACCCTACACCCAATGCCACCAAAAGCGAACGGCTGAGCACCAAACTCTGAGCATCACGGTCGTTGGCACCACACGCCTGAGCGGCCAATCCCGATGTACCGGCCCTCAAAAACGAGAACAGCCAATAAATCATATTGAACATGATGCCACCCACCGAGATTGCACCTATGTAAACAGCGCTACCCATGTGTCCGGTTATCGCAGCATCAACAAGCCCCAAAAGCGGAGTTGTCACATTTGCCACGACCGAAGGGATTGCCAACGCCAATATGCGTTTATTCATTGCAGAAAGTTTCACCATTTCGTCACATCATTCTCACCCC
>CAZDIC010000038.1:0-11123 GCA_964505395.1 uncultured Alistipes sp.
TGGAGAAACTCCCCGGCTTCCCCATCGTGCTCCACGGTTCATCTTCAGTTCCCCAGGAATATGTTGACATCATCAACCAATATGGTGGCAAACTTCCCGATGCTATCGGTATTCCCGAAGACGAACTCCGCAAAGCTTCAAAGAGCGCAGTTTGCAAAATCAACATCGACTCAGACTCTCGTTTGGCTATGACCGCAGCCGTTCGTAAAGTTTTCGTTGAAAAACCCGCAGAGTTCGACCCCCGCAAATACCTCGGCCCGGCTCGCGACGAAATGGAAAAACTTTACAAACACAAGATTGTTAACGTGCTCGGTTCTAACGGCAAGGCTTAATAGTCTCAGTTGTTAACAACATAATGAAGCCCTCCCGGCAGTTGCCGGGAGGGCTTTTTAGTTAAACACTTGGGGATATGTTTATGCGTTTTTGCGCTTTTCGAGTTGACGATCCAAAGCCTCGAGACAGAGGTCAACAGCTTCCTCAAACGAGTTGGCGGTTTTGTCGGCAACAAGCTCGTCCTGCGGGATGACAGCTTTGATAACAACAGCTTTGTTCATGGCAGTTTCCGGCTTAACAACCGACAGCTTCACGTCGAGAGTGGAAATGTTTGAATTGTGACGAGCCAAACGATCGGCTTTCTTGTTGATGAACGCGATGAGTTTTTCACTTGCGTCGAAATGGATAGCTTGAATTCTTACGTCCATAGTAATTATCCTCCATGATTTTTTTGTGCGCGAGGATGCGCGAGTTGGTAATTTTGTTGTAACTCTCGATAGGTTATGTGTGTATAAACCTGTGTAGTTGCTAATGATTTGTGGCCCAACAGTTGCTGCACACTTGTGAGGTCTGCACCGTTGTTGAGCATATCCGAGGCAAAGGAGTGGCGCAAGGTGTGAGGCGACAAACGCGAAGCCAAGGTGTGGCCCGTGAGAGCCTGCTTCACTATTCGCTCAACCAGCATGGGATAAAGCGGGTCACCGCCCGGACGGATGAAGAAGGCCTCCGGATGCGTGATGCCGGTTTGCTGCCGACGAACGTCGCGGTAAAGTGTTATCGCATCAGCCAATTCCTTACCAAATGGTATTATCCTCTCTTTATTACGTTTTCCAAGCACCTTTAGTTCACTGCGAGTTGTGTCGACATTGGCATCACGGAGCGAAATAAGCTCGGCGCGACGCATGCCGGTTGAGTAGAACATCAAGATTATCAGATTGTTGCGAACCTCCTCAAACGAAAGGCCCTCAGTTTCATTGGCATCATGTTGCAACTGCTCCTTTTCATCTTCGATAAGCTCCGACATTTCCCATTGGCGAATGAACACCGGGAGTTTCTTCTCGGGGCGAGCCAGAGCCACCTCGGAAGCCGGATTGCTTTCGGTGAGTTTGCGACGCATTAAGTAACGATAAAACGAACTCAATGCGCTCACCTTGCGGCGGATGGAGCGTTGGGTGATTCCATGGTCAGAGAGGTCGAGCACCCACGCACGGATGTCGTTGGGTGTGCAATGCACCGGGTCAAACTGCTCTAAGTTGCCGTCGGTGATATAGTTGGCAAACTGTTCGAGGTCAACGCGATATGACAGAACGGTGTGAGCCGAATCATTCAGCTCACACCGTAGATATGTCAAAAATGAATTTATCAACATTGTCGAATCGCGAATAGGCGCTCATTGGGCGCTGATAAAACAGTTCCGAGGTGTGGCCCCGCGGAGAGGTTCCGATGAGAGTGCCACAAGCCTGTTCACGAAATTAGGGCAATCTTTTGAGATATCCAAATATCTTGGATAAAAAAGTGATAAAAAATTGCACCAAAGCCTCTGCCGATGTTGATACGGCAGAAGATGCGTGTGTGTTATGCGTGTAAGTTATCGAAGATTAATCTTCAACGAGGCGCAATTTTTGCACGTAGATAGCCTTCATCATCTTTTTGCGGTTAGCAACAGACGGTTTTTCGAAAGCTTGACGGCTACGGAGTTCTTTTACGATACCGGTTTTTTCGAATTTACGTTTGAATTTTTTGAGAGCTTTTTCGATGTTGTCGCCTTCTTTAACTTGTACGATAATCATTTTTGTTATTGTATTTTTTAGTTTTTTGATTTGTCTAACTCTAAGAGCCTATTAAGCGCTCTTTTAGCGGGGCAAAATTACGTATAATTTTTTGTGTGCGCAAATTTTTTGTGGGGGATTTTTTGTAACTTTGTGGTGTGGGGCGGATTGGAGTGGAGAAAGTAACATTTTTTACAGCAAAAATAAGCAGATGGCCGACGACGCAAACAACGAAATAGAGAAAAATGATATAACCGGAGCTGATGCTCAACCGATGGCAACGCCCGACGAATCGACCGGGGCAACAACCGAAGGCTCAACCGAGGCCGATGCCCAAACCACCGACCAAGAGCACGTTGCAGAGTCGATACTCGACGACACCGAAATGTATGCAGCCGAAAGTGACGACAACAGCGGGAACACCCTTCCGGCAGTCGGCACCGAAGCTGCACGTCTACGCTTGGGTGGCATGTTCCGCAACTGGTTCCTCGACTACGCATCATACGTAATCTTGGAGCGCGCCGTGCCACACATCGACGACGGTTTCAAGCCGGTGCAGCGTCGCATCATGCACTCAATGAAGTCGCTCGACGACGGACGTTTCATCAAGGTTGCCAACATCGTGGGTAACACCATGCAATATCACCCCCACGGCGATGCATCTATTAAAGATGCGCTGGTGCAACTCGGCCAAAAAGAGCTGTTGGTCGACACACAAGGTAACTGGGGTAACATCCTCACCGGCGATGATGCCGCTGCCGGTCGTTACATCGAAGCTCGCCTGTCGGCTTTCGCCCTCGAAACTCTCTATAACGGCAAAATCACCGACTGGGTACCGTCGTATGACGGTCGAAACAAAGAGCCGGTCACCCTTCCCGTAAAATTCCCACTACTGCTATTCCAGGGTGTGGAAGGCATTGCCGTGGGCTTGTCGTCGAAAATCCTGCCACACAACTTCAACGAAATCCTTGATGCCTGCGTGAGCTACTTGCGCGGCGAGGAGTTTGCACTCTACCCCGACTTCCCCACCGGAGGTTTCATCGACGTGAGCCGATACAACGACGGCGAACGCGGCGGTGTGGTTAAAGTGCGTGCCAAGATTGAGAAAATCGACAACAAAACCCTCGCCATCACCGAAATCCCGTATGGCAAAACCACCCGTGTGGTCATCGACTCCATACTGAAAGCCTTTGAAAAAGGGAAAATCAAGATACGCAAAGTTGACGATAACACCGCCGAGCACGCCAACATCCTTGTGCACCTGCTACCGGGCACATCGTCAGACAAAGCTATCGATGCGCTCTACGCATTCACCGACTGCGAAGTGGCCATCTCGCCAAACTGCTGCGTAATCTCGGAAAAGAAACCTCACTTCCTCACCATCAGCGCCCTTCTGCGCCACAGTGCCGACCGCACACGCGAACTGCTGCGCCGCGAGTTGCAGATTCAGCTTGGCGAAGTGCGCGAGCAATTGCAATATGCATCGCTGGAGCGCATATTCATTGAGGAACGCATATACAAGGATAAGGAATTTGAGCAGGGCGAAAACCTGGAAAGCGTAATTGCCCACGTGCGCAAACGCCTGCTCCCCTTTGTGCCCAAATTGCAACGCGACATCGACGACGAAGATGTGAAACGCCTGCTTGAAATCAAGATGAAGCGCATCTTGAAATTCAGTTCCGATGAGGCCGACCGCCAAATCGCGCTCTACAACGAACGCATCGCCGACATCGAAAACAAATTGGCCCACATCACCGATGTCACAATCACGTGGTTTGAGGGCCTGAAAGCAAAATATGGCCACAAGTATCCACGTCGCACCGTGATTCGCGGATTTGATAACATCGAAGCATCGCGCGTGGCCGAAGCGAACGAGAAACTCTACTTCAACCGCGAAGAGGGCTTCATCGGCACAGCGCTCAAGAAAGATGAGCCGCTGTTTAACTGCTCACTCCTCGACGATGTCATCATCTTCTACAACGACGGACGATATAAGGTGGTGCGCGTGGCCGACAAGCTGTTTGTGGGGAAAAACATCCGCCACATCGGCCTGTTCATGCGCAACGACACCCGCACCATCTACAATGTAATCTACCAGGACGGCCGTGGCGGCACATTCTTCATGAAGCGCTTTGCCGTGACCGGTGTCACACGCGACAAGGAATACAACCTCACCCAAGGAAAAGCCAACTCGCGCATAGCCTGGTTCTCGGCCAACCCCAACGGTGAAGCCGAAGTGGTAAAAGTGACACTGAAGCCGAAACCGCGCTTGAAAACTTTGCAATTTGATGTCGACTTCAGTCAATTGGCAATCAAGGGCAAACAATCGCAAGGTAACATCGTGACACGCAACGAAGTGCACCGTTTCAGTCTCAAGGAGAAAGGTTCATCGACATTGGGTGGCCGCAAGGTGTGGTTCGACTTCGACGTGTTGCGTCTGAACTACGACGGCCGAGGCGAATATCTCGGCGAGTTTGTTGGGGATGACCAAGTGTTGGTAATCACCAAAAACGGTGAATATTACATGACCACCTACGATGCCGCCAACCACTACGACGACAACATCCTGAAAATCGAGAAGTTCCGTCCCAACCACGTGTGGACTGCCGTGCTCAACGATGCCGATCAGGGGTACCCCTACATCAAACGTTTCACCTTCGAGCCGAGCACCAAGAAGCAACGCTTTATCGGTGAGAACGTTAACTCAACGCTCATTCTGCTTACCGACACCACCGGCGCACGCTTTGAGGTGACCTTCGGCGGCGATGATGCCGAACGAGAGCCGATGATAGTTGACGCCACCGAGTTTATCGGCGCCAAATCGTTTAAGGCCAAGGGCAAACGCCTCACCACATTCACCATCGACAAAATCGAGGAGATTGAGCCAAACGAGGAGATCACCGAGGATGAAGAGGTCGACATTTCGGAGCCGGAGGAATCAACCGACAATGAAACCTCAAACGAGCCGGAAATCTCAGATGATGAACTGCGCGACGAAATCAACGGCCAGCAACGCATCTTTTGACACTAAATAATAAACCGATAACACCCCCACAAGCAACGATGGCAAACGTAACGGCCATTCTACACCAAATCACCACCTCGTGGCGCACCCTGCTGTTAGCTACAACCATCGGTTGCAGCCTTGCAGCCATGGCCGACACTACCGACACCAACAACAGCGCACTCGGTGACAGCATCACCGTGTTGCGCCCGGTCAATTCGGCCTATCAAGTGGAATTTGGCTCAAGCCATCTTGGCGACACCTACCTCAGTCCGCTGAAATATGTGGGTATCCATGCCGCATTCCAATACGAACGATTGCAGGCCATGAAGTTCAGCCCCGACCGTTGGCGCCAACAACTGCGATTGAGCGTTGAGGGTAGCTCGGCGCTGAACCCCAACCGCAACAACCACATGTATTATGTCAACGCCAATGCCACATGGGGCATGATGCGCGTATGGCGACTGAATCATGGGCTTTCGGTGGCATTTGGCGGTAGTGCCGGAGGTGACATCGGCACAACCTATAACCGCCGAAACGGCAACAACCCGGCCTCGATTAAAGCCGACATTACTGCCAACCTGACCGGATATACCACATGGAACACACGGCTGTGGCGTCTGCCGGTGTTACTTCGCTGGCAAACAACCTTGCCGGTAGTGGGAGGCTTCTTCTCGCAGGAGTATGATGAGCTGTACTACGAAATCTATCTTGGCAACAGTTCCAACCTGGCGCACTGCGCATGGCTCGGCAACTACTTCAGATGGAACAATCTGGTGACTGCCGACCTCGACCTCTCGTTCACAAAACTGCGTGTGGGCTTCAGTTCGCGCATCTACTCCACCGAAGTCAACAACATCACAACACGCATATTCTCCTATGCTTTTGTGATTGGTGCAAGCGGCGATTGGCTCTCTGTGTCGCCTCACCGCGGTGTATCGCCCGAAACCTCACGAATTGTTTACGCTTACTAACATGAGAACAGCTACACAACATATCCACCGATTTGCGATTGCAATGCTGGCCCTGGTCGGCGCTGTTGCAACCACCGGTTGCCACGATATTGAAGAATATTCCGACGACCGTGCAGGAGTGTTCGAGCAATTGTGGACCGTGTTAGACGAGCACTACTGCTTCTTTGCCGAGAAAGAGCAAATGTATCGCGATGAATATGCGCAAACTCCCGCCGATGAGCGCGATGCCGTGGCCTGGAAAGCCAATTGGAGCTGGGACGATGTGCACACACGCTACAGCAAGATGATTTCCCCCACAATGACCGACCAGGAACTGTTTCAGGTGTGTGGCGATATGCTCAACGAGTTGAAAGACGGTCACACCAATCTCAGTTCCACATTCGGCACATCCTACTACCGCCAATGGTGGAGCGACTATCCGCAGAACTACAACGCCCGCGTGATTGAAGAGAGCTATTTCAACTTCAATTATCGCAGCAGCGGAGGCATAATCTACGATGTGCTGCCCGAGAATATCGGCTATATGCACTATTCAAGTTTCTCCTACAGCATCGGCGAAGGTAACCTCGATGCCATATTAGCCTATTTTGCCCCCTGTGCCGGGATGATTATCGACGTGCGCGACAATGGCGGTGGCTCAATCACCAATGTTGAAAAGTTGGTGGGACGTTTCACCGACAAGAGCTTCCTTGCCGGCTCGATATGCCATAAAACCGGGGCGGGTCACAACGATTTCTCCGAGCCCTATGACTTCTACATCAACCCGCAAGGTGGAGGCCATCTGTTATGGAACAAGCCGGTGGTGGTGTTGTGCAACCGCTCCACCTACTCCGCAGCCAACAACTTCGTGTCGATTATGAAGGAGTTGCCCAACGTAACCATAGTGGGCGCAACCACCGGAGGCGGCTCCGGAATGCCATTCTCATCAGAACTATCCAATGGCTGGGGAGTAAGATTCTCAGCCTCACCCATAAGAAATTCTAAAGGCGAACTGACCGAATTCGGCGTTACACCAACCTCGGGTTGCGAAGTAGACCTCGATGAGGAAGCTGTGTTAAACGGTCGCGACACCATGATTGACTTTGCCGTGCGCCGTCTCCTCGGGCAAAATTGATAAATAAACAGAAATGACAACACCACGAAACTTCATACGACGCGCCCTGACTCTCGGCGCCACACTGCCGCTGATGCTCACCATCATCTGCGCCTGCAAAGGGAAAAGCACTTCTACCGAAGCCCCTGCGCCACAGATTGAAAATTTGATGCATGAGGCCCAACTGCTACACCTCTACAACCACGGTGATTTCTATGAGGCCGACGTTATCAACCCTTGGGACACCACAACCGTGATGCGACGCTACATTTTGGTGGAACGTGGCGTGACACCCGACAGCCTGCCTCAAGGCGATTTCGTGCGCGTGGAGATTCCACTGCAACGCTCGCTGGTCTACTCCTCGGTTCACACCGGCATTATCGAAGAGATGTGCAAGTCCTCGGCCATTGCCGGAGTGTGTGACGGTGAATACTTCAAAGGCGACATGGCAGCGCGCATCAAACGCGGCGAGGTCAAAAACATGGGCAACTCGGTGTCCCCCTCGCTCGAAGCGATTGTGGCACTGAACCCCGATGCCATTTTGGTATCACCATTTGAAAATGCCGGCCACGGTGTGATTGAGCAGATTGGCACACCTATCATTGAATGTGCCGACTACATGGAGATCACCCCGAAAGGACGTGCCGAATGGATGCGATTCTTCGGTCTGCTTTACGGCAGCGACAAAGGTGATTCCATCTACTCGGAAGTCGCAAAGCACTATGATACACTCGCCCACAAAGCCTCACAGGCAAAAAACCGTCCGATAGTGTTAACCGAGATGCTCACCGACGGTTATTGGTTTGTGCCCGGCGGAGCAAGTTATATGGCCAAAATCATTGAAGATGCGGGGGGTGACTACCCCTGGAGCACCGACACCCACAACGGGTCGCTACAGCTCGACTTCTCAACAGTCTATGCCAAAGCCGCTGATGCCGATTTCTGGCTTGTAAAAAGCTATGGTCACGACATCACCCTCAGCGACATCGAAAGCATGAGCCACCTCAACGGGCAGTTTAAAGCCTTTAAAGATGGCAACGTGTTTGTGGCTAACACCGCCGTGGTGCCTCTATACGAGGAATTTCCATTCCATCCCGAAAAACTTCTCGAGGAATATATCAAGATTTTCCACCCGGAAATCATCACCGGAGAGACTCGTTATTATAAACGCGCTAATGAAAAGTAACAACGACAGCAATCGAGACTGCGCCCCTCAAAACGTTCTGCGACGTAACGGCATAAAAGGGCTCGGCATTTCTCGCAGTGCCTTTGCAATGTGGCTTCTCGCACTGATGAGCCTCGCGCTGTTGGTGGGTGTGCTCTATTGTGGCACAGTCGACCTTGCTGCAGCAAATGTGACTCGGGCCCTGCGCGAACTGTTCACGGGAAGGCCCGGAGAGTCAATTGATTCACTGATTGTCTCCGAAGTGCGACTGCCGATGGGCATCACAGCCTTCATGGCCGGGGTGGGATTGTCGCTTGCCGGACTGTTACTGCAAACCACCTTCAACAATCCGCTTGCCGGCCCCTCAATTTTGGGTATCTCAACCGGAGCCTCGCTCGGAGTGGCCATAGTGATGTTGCTGTTTGGCGGCTGGCTCGGCTCCGGGATAGGTTACTACACCGGCATCATGACCGGAGCTTTTGCAGGTGCAGCTTTGGTGATGGTTCTGCTCCTGGGCTTCTCAATGTTGCTGCGCGGCAACACCATGTTGCTCATAATGGGTATCCTTATCGGCTACCTCGCATCCTCGGCCATCTCACTGCTTAACTTCTTCTCCACACAGCAAGGTGTCCACTCCTACGTCATTTGGGGTATGGGCAACTTTAGCGGACTGAACCGCAGCGACCTTGCGGTGATGGTGTGTGCCGTGGCGCTGCTGACTGTTGGTGCCATGCTGATGGTGAAGCCTCTGAACGCGCTGCTGCTCGGCCGGGAATATGCCGAAAGCATGGGGGTGGACGTAAAACGTTCACGCAACATTTTGCTGCTTATCTCCGGACTGTTCACCGCTGTGGTAACAGCCTTTTGCGGCCCTATCGGCTTTCTTGGCCTTGTGATGCCCCATGTGGCCCGCATGATAACCGGAACCTCCAATCACCGCGTGCTTCTTCCGGCCACAGCTCTGGCCGGCGGTTGCGGTGGCCTGCTATGCTGCTGGCTTAGTGTGGTGTGTGGCGGTGGGCAAATCATACCAGTTAACGCCATAACCCCGTTGATAAGTGTGCCCGTGATTATCTACGTAATTCTGAACCGCAAAAAACTGTGATATGCTGAAGTTAGACCAACTGACAACCGGTTACGACTCACATGTGCTGTTGCGCAACGTGAATTGCACCCTCGCTGACGGCGAGTTGGTGGCATTGCTTGGTGCCAACGGCGCCGGGAAATCCACACTGCTGCGCATCATGAGTGGCGCACAACAACCGCTATCGGGCCGTGTGGTGGTTAACGGCATCGACATCACAGGCGTTAGCAGGCAAAAGTTGGCACGAATTGTCAGCGTTGTCAACACCGACAAGGTTGAAGCTGAGTCGCTGAAAGTTCACGAAGTGGTGGCCATGGGACGCTATCCTTACACCGGATTTTTCGGCCGTCTCGGGCGCACCGACTTGGCCACAGTTGAAACCGCCATGGATGCTGTCGGCGTGTTGCCGTTGAGAGAGCGCAACGTAGCGTCGCTCAGCGATGGTGAGCGCCAAAAAGTGATGATTGCGCGCGCGTTGGCACAGGACACCCCGGTGATTCTGCTCGACGAGCCCACAGCATTCCTCGACGTGGCAAGCCGTGTTGAAACGCTCTCTCTCCTAAGCCGTTTGGCCCATGAAAAACAGAAAACAATCGTAATGTCGTCGCACGATGTGAGCCTATCGCTCGAACTTGCCGACAAAGTGTGGCTCGTTGCCGGCGATGAAACTTTGGTCAGCGCCACACCCGCCGACCTCCTTGCCGATGGCCAAGCCCTCAACCGCCTCTTTGCCAACCGCGGTGTCAAATTCGATCCCCAACGCCTCGACTACATCCCCGCCCCCGCCAACCGCCCTTAAACCGCCACCACGCACCGCCCCTAAACACTACCGATTACCCCCCTAAAAAACCACCGCTAACCACCCCCAAAACCTACCATTTCCGAGACCAAGTCAATCCATTCAGGTGACGATATTTCGCATCGTAATCCAAAAATTACCCCATATTTTTTGCATCGTAATCCAAAATCTTTCGGGAACTTTTTGCATTATAATCCAAAAATTATCCACTATTTTTTGCATTAGCACAAAAGTTTTAGTAACTTCGCCTCCGATAATCCAAGCTAATCCAACTTTTAAAGTGCTATGATTAAGCGAGTTCTAACCACAAACATAACCGAGTGTATCGGCCGAGGAAAGGCGATTATATTAACCGGTGCTCGCCAAGTGGGTAAAAGTACACTTTTCAAAGAGCTGACACAGCAACTCAACAAGCCGATATTGTCACTAAACTGTGATGATCCGGCCGTTCGTGACCTGCTGCAAACAATCTCTGCCACCGAGCTGAAACGCTTGGTGAGCAACAATAAGGTTATCATGATTGATGAAGGTCAACGAATAAGCGATATAGGCATAACAGTTAAACAGATAGTCGACAACTACCCCGATGTGCAAGTAATGGTTACCGGTAGCTCCTCATTAGACCTGCGGAATCGCTTGAATGAGCCCATGACAGGCCGGAAATATGAGTTTATAATGTATCCGGTATCAACAGCCGAGCTTTACAACACCTACGGTTATTTGCAAACCAAGCAGCTACTTGATTTTCGTTTGATCTACGGTTCTTATCCCGATGTGTTGACCCACACATCCGAGGCACGCGATTTAATAACGGAGTTATCCGACAGCTATCTATATAAGGATATACTGGAGTTGGATTCCGTGCGCAAGTCGGATATGCTTCGCAAACTGTTGGTAGCATTAGCCCTGCAGGTTGGCAGTGAAGTGTCGTATAACGAAGTGGCCAAAACGATTGGTAGCGA
>CAZDIC010000039.1:0-11106 GCA_964505395.1 uncultured Alistipes sp.
CGATGTTAATTTTTTCTCCATTGTCAGGTGGTACCTTTCAGGTTTAGGTTTAATGTTAAATTCGTTGTGACACCAACCGCACACCTGCCGTCGGCGCCTCCACAAAGTTACTAATTTTCCGCCGAGACAACAACTGTTTATTTAAGTAACCCAACTCTCCTCAATAAAACCGCCCTGAAATATAATTGAAAAGGCCCGCTGTACATTTGATTGAACAGCTAATATTTTCGCCTTTTGAAGTATGAGCTTTTCCCCTACATCGCAATAAAAAAAATAGAAACTACTGATACACAGTATTGTAACTACGAAAATATCACATTTTTGAGATTTTTTTCACGGTGAAATTACACGTTTTTGAGATTTTTCAACAGCCGTTTTTACACGTTTTTGAGATTTTTCGCAAATTAGAGGGTTACTTTTTACACGTTTTTGAGATTTTTTGAAGCGCGAAAATACACGTTTTCGAGATTTTTGCGCATCCAACTTGCACTGCACCACGAAAAGTAGACACTAAAAATTGCACTGCACCATGAAAAAGTTGCCGGAAAGGCGACAACACGCGCAACAATTGAAGTGACACCGTTTGGAGATAAATTAGTAACTTTGCACCGAAATTTCCGGATGGCTATAGAGCTAACGATTGATTTCAAGAAATTTCGAAACCGTTCGAGAGAATCCAAGACAATTCCGGAGGATTGCAGCTATGGGAACAAATAGCTGAGGTTTGTAAAAACAAGGAAGGGAAATCATGAAAGAGAAATCAAGAAAGGTAAATCAAGGAAGAGTAATCTTGGAAGAGAAAGCCCGGAAGGTAACAAGTTGGGAAGGAAAGGAATGAAAGAAACCGGGAAGGGAAAGGAAGAAAGGAATGAGGTATAGACAATGAAAGAGATGAGTTTGAGATACGCGGCCTTTTTGACCGGACTGTATTTTTTATCGTTGGGAATTGTGTTTATTGTTTACTCTACGCTCGGCACAACCCCAATATCCAGTGTAAACTACGTGGTTTCAATCAACACACCGCTCACGCTTGGCATGGCGACCTTTGGCCTTAACATGCTGCTGATTTTGGGACAATTGCTATTGGTGAGGGGGCACGGTGGCAAACGCGATGTGGTTGAAATTCTGCTGCAAGTGCCATTTTCGCTACTGTTCGGCACATTTATTGATTTCAACATGGCCATGCTGTCGGGGCTTACCGTCAACAGCTACGCAATGGCACTGACAGTGCTGCTTATCGGATGTGTGATTCAAGCTATGGGGGTCACCTTAGAGGTAAAAGCCGATGTAGCGGTTATGAGCGCAGAAGGGTTTGTGAAGTACGCCGCCCGACGTTACAACCGCGAGTTTGGCAAACTTAAAGTAGTGTTTGACATCAGCCTGGTTATCTGTGCGGCAGTGGCTTCACTTCTGTTCTCAGGCAAGATTGAAGGCGTGCGTGAAGGCACACTCATTGCAGCCTTAATCACCGGCACGATGGTAACCTTTATGTCACGTCGCATTTTCACTCGCAGCAAGTTACAACTGCTGCTCCACCCCATCAGAGTGCGCCACTAACGCACCCTAAGAACGGCCATTCAGATAGCACACGAAAGTCTTCCTATTTCGTATCACTAATCCCTTAATGGCTATCCTCACTAAAAATCTACAGCCCCACGTCGGGTAACGCACACCATAACAAACAAAAGAGACACGAACCGGATTTGGCTCGTGTCTCTTTGTTATTAGCGGATTTCGTTGTTAACTACGGGCTACAAGTGGCGGCACATTGGGGAACCGCCACGGGCCCGAAGTAATGACGATTACTTCACATTAATTTTGACGGTCTTACCGGCAATGGTTACCAAGTAGTTGCCCGGAACAACGCTAACGGTAGCGTTACCCGAAGTCTTGGCAATCATGCGACCGGCGATGTCAACGATAGTGGCTTTCACGCCGGCAGGAGCGGTAACATAGATGTTGCCGTTAGCACCTTTAACAGTTGCGTTAGCGACAGCTGCGAGACGGTCGATCGATGATGAGCTAACGGTTACTTCCAACACATTCGAACTTTCAGAAGCGCCTACATTGTAAAGAGCAACAACCGAGTAGCTATGAGCTGTACCGGCCTCTACGGCATCGGTGTATTCGGTGGCTGTCAAAACTTCAGAGTTAAGTTTGCGGTCACCATCGTAAACGTCATAGCCAAGAAGCGAAACCTGAATACCGGTCTGCTTCTGTTCGAAGCTGAAGTCATCGAAGAACAACATGCTGTTTGTTACATAGGGAGTAACAACCTCAACAGCGAAGTATTTTGCACCTTCGGGCAGTTCTACCGAAATCTTTTCGTAGTCGCCTCCATCGGCAAGCGAGTTGTTAATCTCATAGCCGAGAGTGTTGTCGGTAGCATTGCAAAGAGCGGTGTAAGTGAAAGCATCCTTGTCGGTAGTGGTGAATGATACCAACACCTTGATCTGGTCCTTAATTGTTGTAGAACCATCATCTGATGTATAACGGAGGGTAGGATACTGGTTTGATACGGCATAGAACTCGAGGGTTTGAGCGTTGCCCGACAGTTCGGGTGATACCAACCAGCTATCGAGAGTGCCCCATGAGCTGGAGCATGTGAAGAGATATTTGCTACCGCTGTGAGCTTTACCATGCCATTTTGAAGTGTCGCTAACCGACAAAGTGCTTTCATCCAACACAATGAATGCGAACGAT
This sequence comes from uncultured Alistipes sp., assembly GCA_964505395.1. GTDB lineage: Bacteria > Bacteroidota > Bacteroidia > Bacteroidales > Muribaculaceae > UBA7173. The sequence goes on from CAZDIC010000039.1 coordinate 2,704, forward strand.
TCATCCTGCCAATCGGCATAATTCAAACCGTAGTTAATGAGATACATCGGATAGTGAGTATCATCATCAAACTGAGTCCAATTGTCAATTGATGTGGCAGTGTCTTTGCAATCCTCAAAGCCCTCAACAACATTTTCGCCAATGGGAAGTTGATAGTCAGGCTCGGTCCATGAGAGGTTAACATTCAAATCCTCTACATCACCAACGAGGTCATCAACAGCAGGAACAAGAGCGTGACGCACAGCCACGATAGCCTCTTCAGATTCGTTATTGTCGAGTTTCTGGTCGCCATCGAAAGTTACGGTAGCGTTAAACGAAGTTTTTTCGTTGTAGCTATTGTCGGCAGTGAAGGGGAAGTTCAGAGTTGCGCTACCACCGATTTCGAGAGCATCGCCTGATTGAGTGCCACAAGCTTCACCATCCTTATACAATGTAACAGTGTAGCCTTCAGCCTTTTCAGCGCCACCGTTGAGCACGGTTACAGCAACGTTGAAGTCGGTACCGGCATCAACCTTTGCAGGAGCATAAATGCTCTTAATTTGCATATCTTTAGTCAGCAGTTCGTCAACCTTAATGCAGTCGAACGCAGCAAAACCATTTGAATAAGAGTCGCAGCCGGCGGCGAAAACGATCTTGATGTTACCCTTGCCGACAAACTGTGTGAGCGGAAGTACTTCCAAGTTCCATCCTTGAGCGCCTTCGGTATAGGTGAACTCCTTCAATACGGTTGTTTCGCCATTCTGAATAATGCCCACCGAAGATTTCAGCGTGTTCTCTGCAGAGGGCCATACATAGTGGTAGAACGACAACGCAGGCGAATCTGCCGTGCTGAGGTCAATATCGCATGATGTGTAAGATGCCTCGGAATACACCTGGTCGCTCCAAGTGTTCGCCTGAGCGTTAAACAAGAGTGCGCCATAGTCCTCATCATAGCCGTTGGCAAAATATCCAAATGCAGTGTAAGCACCGTTGCCCCACTGGCTGATATATGTTGAGGGGTACAAACTATAGGAAGTAGACGCCTGTGTCCAGATGTATTCATCGTTACCTGCGGGGAACGATTCCGAGAAAGGCAACGTAGCTGCCGGGCCTAAAACGAGTGATTCTGAATAAAGTTGAGAACCGTCACCCTGCGAATTGGTTGCATACACAATATAGCGATATTCCGTCAATTTGTCAAATTCGACATGATCGGTGCAAGATGTTTCGGTTATACCAGAAGCAATAGTTTCCTGATTTTCCCAAGAGATGTAACGAACCACGGTGTAGGTGTATTCTGCCGGGTTAACATATCCACCGTTCTGACCTTGAGAAGGTGCATCCCATGAGATTGAGATTTCAGGATAACTGTTGGAGTTAACCACCAGATTTTCCACTTCGCCCGGAGTGTCGGCACCTACATAAGCATATACGTACGCACGACCATCGTAGTTGCTATCCAGCTCGGGTGATGCAGAGTTGGATGCAATCAATACATAGTTTTGGTAACCTGCTGCCAAGTTCTCCAGAGTGAAGGAGTATTGCTTTCCGATTTCAGGATTATCAATCGACTGGATGACATCGTAACCGTATGTGGAACTGTTGTACTTGCACAATGCAACCTGTGTCAATTCATCAAGCCCTTCATACTTGTCGTAATTTTCACAATAAGTGGTAGGTGTAGTAAATGTGATTGTCACATTAGCAGTGCCGTCGTCATTCGGTTTCGTCACGGATACTACGACATCCGTACACGGACCGGGGGTACCAATCGCTTTCGGAGCCACAATCGAATGAGTGTGATTGATGGCAGCGAAAACTTCAGTGCTGCCGAACCCGACAGCCAGCCCTGCCAGCGCCACTGACACGGCTAAATACTGAGATAATTTCTGTTTCATAATGATGTAATAATGATGATTATATGAAATGAATGTGTTATTTTACGGCCACAATGTACGAATTATTTCCGACACGCACAACATAAATTGCAGCGTTTAACACATTTATTTTTGCATTATTTCCTATCTCGTGACGTTTCGCAACCAAACGGCCGTCGACGGCGTAGATTGTAACATCGCTGCCGGCTGCATTGAGCACACGCACTGCACCACGCTCGCCAACCACCTTAACCAATGATGCCGCCGACACCTTGTCCACACCGGATGTGGAGACGGAAACAATGTTTGACATAGGAGATTCGCCCTTGTCGTAAACAGCGGTTACATAATAGTCGCGAGTCTCATCGGCTGCGATAGTGTCAACAAACATCATCTCCTCAACCGGGTCAGTGTTGAGCTTAGTGCGGTTGCAATACACATTGTAGCCTATCAACGACAACTCTTCTCTAACGGCCGAAAGTGGCAGATATTTGATGTTATCAACGAGGAATGCGAAGCAATCGGTCGACACACAGCGGATGGCAAAATAGCGTGCACCGGCAGGGAGCACCACCTTCACTTCGGTCCATTCATCGGGAGCCTCACGTGTGGCACCAATCTTCACAAAATCGTTAACATCGTCACCGGTTGATGAGTAGAGCACCTCATACTGCTCCAAGCCCCAAGTGTCGACAGCAGTCTTCACAAAGAAGGATATTTCCTGAGCCTCACCGGTCAGTTCGGGTGAAATCATCCAGTCGTCGTTTTGGCCATCGCTGCTTGCAAATGCGGCAAACATTTGAGAACCCTCGTATGGAGCCCATACCACATTTTCAGCCACAGAACCATCGGTAACAATGCCTGCTGCGCCCGGATTAAACACCATAAACGCCATAGCTTTGCCGGCATTATCGTAAGCCAAGGTTGAGCCCGATGAATCACCAATGCCGTATGTAGCACTCTTATCGCGGTCAACCATGGTCCAATCGCCCACATTTGCAATTGCAAAGGCCTTGTAGCTTTCGGCACCGTCAACCACAGGAGAACCATCGGCATCCGACGGGAGCGGCTCATTCCAAGTGAGAGTCACCTCATTGTCGTTGAGCGAAGCCTCAAGGTCGTCGACAGCCGGATAGTTGGGTTGTGTAACCGGCACGGCAGCAGCCGACAGTGAGTTGTCGATAGCGTCCTCATCCTTATCCCAAACCACCTCGGCAGTCAGCACAGCCTCCTTACCAAAGTGCACGGTGGGAGTTACGCTGAATGTGAAATCGTTCGTTTCATCCTGCATGAGCGACACACCTTCTTGCGAGTCGATAACATCGCCGTTGACAAGCAGGTTAACCGTGTATTTCGACGCCGGCACAATACCGGTGTTATCAACCGTGGCCACTACATCCGACGCACTACCAACCTTCAAACGTTTCGGCACATTCAGAGCATCGACCGACAAGTTGTAGTTATACAGGTTGCGCACCTTGATGTTGTCGAGATACTGATAGTATGACCCGTCGTACGACTCGGCCTCAAATGCCAACTGCACGTATTTTGCAGATGCATATTTGCTGAGGTTCACGGTATAGCTCTGCCAACCGGTCTCACAGTTTTGTGAATAATAGCTGAGCACCTGAAGCTTTTCAAACTCGGCACCATCGGCAGATATGTAGATGGTCAGATAGTCACGGCTACCGCTAATATAGTAGTAATAGAACTGCAAGATGGGGTTTGACGCATTTGTAAAGTCAATTTTACCGGTGTAGAGGGTAGCTTTGTCCCCCTCTTCGCTCGGCATGAAGCAAACCATACCGCCATCGTTATCTTGCGGCAAGGCCTCTGGATTTGTACCCTCGGCGACCAAACTCCATGAACCGTTGCTATCGTCGGGAGCCTCAACATCCCACGGGTCGTTGGTTAATGTGCAACCGGGGAACGACTCCTTGAACGGCAAGGCAAACGCCTCACCTACGGGCACAATATTCGACATCAAGCCATCGCCCACACCGGCAGGCGAAACGGCATAAACGTAGTATGCAAAGAATTCCTGCTGATAGCCACCCAGAGGCGGGTTAACATCGGTTGCTGTCAACGCCGTTGTTTTGTTGGCCACAATGGTTTCGTCGTTTGCACGCGTCACGATATAAGAGAGCGCATCAGCGTCGAAATAGCCGCCATTGGCACCCTTGGTCGGGGCATCCCAAGTGATTGTCACCGTGCCGTTATTGTCGACAGCACGCACATTGCTTACCAATCCCGGATAGTCATGGCCTACAAACACTGTTGTTGTGGCACTGAAACCGGTACCAATGGAGTTGTCGCAGATGATAGTGTAGGTGTTGTTGCCCTGCTTGGCGCCGTTATCCTCAAAGGTTACAGCCTCACCGGGCGCGGGATTATTGACCATCTTCACAATGGCATTATTGCGGAACACACGGATTGTGCTGATCTCCGAAAGGTCACTACCCTCAACGGTTTTTGTCGGGGCATTAAAACTTACGGTTGCGGTCAGTGCGCCGTTTGCACCGGCAACTGCCGACACATTCGTTACGGCGGCAGGAGTGCCCAACAGCGGGCCTTCCGCGATTTCCACATTGTCGACATAGAGATACATCTTGTCGGCAAGACTGCAAGCGTGGATACCGAACGAGTAATTACCCGCCTCGGCCACAGTGATATATTTGTCGTAGGTTTTCAGAACATCGTTTGTCACGGCGATTACGGGGAACACCTCCTGCGTCATAGCCTCAACCGACTGCGCTTTACCCAATTTAACCTCGACGCGCTCAGGCTCGGAGGTCATATAGCAACGAGTGTCGAACGAGAAATGATACAAGCGGTCATTCTTCAGAGCCACCAACGGAGCAAACAGCCAGTCGTCCTTGGGCGCAGTGTAATCGTTGGCCGAGCTATAGCGGATGCGGGCAGCCTCCCATGTACCGTCGTAAGTCCATGTGAAACCGTCGCCGTTGACATCCACCACATAGAACAGGTCAATGCCATTCACATCAAATGTTTCCTTGAAGGGGAGCGATGCCACACCGATGCTCAGTGCATTTGATTGCGTAGCCACACTGCTGTAATTGTTGTTGATAGCGGTCACCTCATAGCTATAGGTTGTCAACTCGGCCTCAGCGGGCAGAGTCTCCTCAAACGAGGTTTCGGCCTGACTTTCGGAAACTACAATGTTGTCGGGCTGACGCACCACTTTGTAGCGCACATCATCGCTGTTGATAAAGCCATTGTGAACGGTAGTGGTTACCGCCGACCATGTGAGTTTCACCTTGTTGGGCACATCGGTTTTGGCAAGTTTCAGATTTGTGACCGAAGCCGGAATGTCGTAGCCCACCCACTGTTCAACCAATGCAACGGGGCTCTTGCCAACACTATTCGACACCGTTACGGCAAAACGATAGTCGCCATCGGTGCTGACTGTAACCGGCAACGACAGTTTGGTTCCGGCAGCAGCATCGCCCGAGAGCAACGCAGCTTCATTTTGAGTAACCACGTAATGAAGGTCGCCCGAGAGAAGGTCTCCGGCAAAGGTGGAAACGGGCAACGAGAAGTTGATAGTACCGGTCAGCGAGGCACCGTCGAAGTTCACCGTCAGGTCGTCAACAGCTGCCGGGGCATCATCGTCGGCCTCCGGCACAGGGATAAACATGGCAACCAACTCCGACGAATCTGGCAAAGTGGTTGAGAGTGTCACCGAAGCATCCGATACGTTAACTTCAAACACACGTGCCACAGCATCCGACTCCATGCACTCCCAATAGAGCTTATCGGTGCGCATATCAAAGCAACCCGATGCCGAGTAGGCCGGTTTGCGCCCGGTGTTACCAATCAAAGTCTTGGCTCCGGTCAGCTTATCAAATTTGTAGAGGTCGCCAAGCAGGTCGATGCCATACACCTCACCTTTCGAGTTGGCAGCGATAACCACAAACACCAAATCGAGTTCGCTGAGCACGGTGCGTTCACCGGTTTCAAGACTCATGCGGCCAAACACCCAGCCATCGGCATCATCGTTCATGAAGCAACCGTAAACGTTACCGGTTTCGGGGTCGTAGGTCATATCACGAGCCACAGCACCAACCTCCACCGGGATAGATTCTTCAACCTTCCAGGTCTCAAAATCACACACATTGAGATCGGCAAGAATGTAACCCATGAACGACAGGTAGCTCACATAATAGAATTTTCCGTTGGCATACACGCCGCCACCGGTAGCGACATAGTCATCGCCGGTAGCAACAGCAGCGATTGACTCACCGTCGCCAAGGTTAAAGGAATACATGCCGTAGGGCTGGTTATCCTCGGTCCATGTAGAGTTATAAATCATACAGCCGTAGATTTTGGAACCATCGGCCGAGGTGACATTACGCAACATCGGAGCCTGCTTCACCGGCACACGATACGGCATTACATGACGACGCGACGGCAAACTTTTTTTGCCCACAGTGAGTTGTGGCGGCATCATGGTGATGCGGCTCTCTTTCTGTTCATGTTCACGCGCCATGGCGATAGCCTGCGGAGTTACTTTAGATGTCAATTTAGGCAAATACTGAGCCTTGGCGCCAATGCCCGAGATGAGCAACAACGCCATGACAGCTACCCTTGCAATTGCAGATGCTTGTTTTCGCATAGTGGTATTTGAATTTTGATGAATATGATTGATATATTTTTTCTAAGCTAATGAGTTTAAGGCAGTACTACTTTGCTACAATCCTAAAAGTATGCATTCCTACTTGTAGCAGGTAGATGCCGGAACCGGGAGCTTGAAGCAGTGTGATTCCGGCACTAACCTTGCCATGTTTTATCAGCACACCGCTAACCGAATAGAGCGCCACGGGAACATCGCTGCCGGAAGTTACCATAATGTTAGTTCCGTTGACCTTCACCAAGCAGTCGGCATCGGGAACTACCGCTGCGAGAGCGGCAGCACGGCCCACAGCAATCTCGTTTGACGCCAATGTAACGGTGTCGCCTGAAGTGCCTTTAATAGTATAGTAGTATGTGGTGTTCTCCATCGGGAGAGCCACACGATATTCCTCACAGTTGCCAACGCTCAAGTCGTCATATCCCGTTACGGGTGTTGTTGACTCCAAGCCTCCGTGCAACACCTTAATGTCGTCGATAGCCACCGAGCCGCGCCCTTCGGTTTGGTATGTGATGCTCAACGCCATGCATTGGTTCGGTAATTCGGTTTCGTCAAGAGTAATCACCTTGCCCCCTGCGCTGTTGTCAACCTCAAAGGTTGTCAACTCACTCCAAACTCCGCCTACCAGAGCCCCGATTCTGAGCGATGACCCTGCGGAAGCGTTTACGCCGCGATGCCAAAATTCAAAGCCTCGGATAAAATCGGAGAACGAGGGGGTGGCAATGTAACTGTCGGTGGTAGCAAGACGCAACGACGGCACTGCAGCACCTGAGTAAGCCGATTGCGAATAGGTGAGATTTGAATTTGTGTCCCAACCGGCAGGGAGTGCACTCAACCCGTCGGTAAAGTCGGCCACGGTGGCTGCAGCCTCGCCATACTGCTTGGTGTAGACACTTAGGCGATACCCGTCGGCACCATCAACAGCTTGCCAGTTAGCGGTAAAGCCGTCAGCGGTAACATCGGTAGCAGCCAGAGCCACAGGGGATGTCAATTCAAACGACGGTAGTAAAGTAGTAACCGCTACTTCGTTTGACGCCAGGCTCTCCATACCGGACTCAGAGTCGGCACAGCGCACACTGTATTTATAGTCGGTGGCAGGCTGCAATCCGGCAACACGATATGAGGTCACATTACCCACATTGCACTTCTCAAAGCCATCGACATAGTTGTAAGTGATTTTGCCCGATGGCAACGTGGTGGTAGTGTAGACGGTAAGCAGATAGCTATCAGCCTCGGCGCTTGCCGTCCAGTTGGCGGTGAAGGCCTCCATATCAACATCGGTCGCCTCAAGGGCCTCCACCGATGCCATCTCACGAGTGCCGCCGCTAATAGCAAACGAGATAATGCCGTCGCGCTCGGTAATCTCGGTAATCGGCTTCGACAGACCTGTACCGTCCCAACAACGCATACCGGGAGCTGTGTCGTCGGTAAACGATGTTATGTTATATGAGCCCGGGAACGGGTCACCATCCAATGTACCGTCGCTCTCAATGTTATCGGCCTCCACAATGTCGACATATTGGTGAGACCGTTTGTTGTTAACGGTGTTAGTGTTCCACACACCCTCGTTATAGTCGATATGCCAAACCAACATGCCATGAGAAGGGATGTAAAGGTCCCACCCCTGCTGCTGACGGTTTTCGAGAAGGAAATACTCGGTATCGTTGTCAGAGGTGATAAGGAAGCCTTGATTTGCCGAGATAACATCAAGTGTCAGATTGGCCGGTTTTCCAATCTCCTTAGGGGTGAGCCACCCGAGCGAATAGCGCTCATACACGGTGTAATAGGGCGGTGTGTGGGAGTCATTATTATATGGACCTTCATCCAACACCGACCACGCGCCGGGAGTGAAAGCCGAGGAGTAGTTGGTGGCATAAAGGTCGGGAAGCCCCATCA
>CAZDIC010000040.1:0-10940 GCA_964505395.1 uncultured Alistipes sp.
GCTATTTGAAATGGCGTCGCATGATGGCGGAAGGTAAATAACCTCCGCCATTTTTTATTTATTACTCACGTTATCAATATTATACAATAATTATGCATTCCTGCTGAATATTTGGAGCATTTTTATAACATCTTGAATATTAGCCGATAGAAAACGAGGCCTAATTGCGTAAAAGTTCGAAATTTTTTGCTACATTTGCAACGCAAAAAAGCATAAATTTTAGAACGACATTATACACATCACCAATAGATACAATGCTTCGGCAATGAGTTCAAGCATAGTTGCTTAGAACCTAATTGTTATCGCAATTAACGTGTTAAATATCAGAAATTCAACCAAATAAGATGATTAAAAAATTGCTTTACGGAGGTCTGGCTTCAAGCATCGTAGTTCTCTCTGCTTGTAGCGACACCTTTGACCCGATCGGCGACAGCAGGCAAGGTCGCATCTTACCCTCGGTGCAACTCGACAAGGAGGTGGTGTCACCGAAGGTTAAATCGCGTGCTGAAGTCTCTGCAACAGAGATTGGAGTGGATGACTTGACGCTCACACTCACTGCATCATCAGGCCAAACCTATTCGTTTGGTGTGAATGAATTCCCGACGAACCAAAATTTTGAGGTAGGAAACTACACCATTGAAGCAAGCTATGGCCTTCCAACCGATGAGGGTTTTGAAAAACCCTACTATTACGGTTCGAATACCTTGACGGTGTTGGCCGATAAGGTGACACCCGTGGAAGTTACGGCTTCATTGGCCAATGCCATGGTAACGGTGAACTACACCGATGCCGTGTTGCAATATTTCTCGCAGTGCAACGCTTCTGTTGCCACATCTTCAGGCGCATCATTTAACTATAGCTCAGATGAAACGAGACCTGTGTATGTGACTCCCGGCACCGTGAACATTAACGTTGCTGTTACAAAGCAAAACGGTGTGAGCGCACAACTTAATCCCTATTCATTCACCGCAGAAGCACAACACAGTTACGTTGTAACTTTTGACGTGAACAATGGTGAAGTTGGCGCACCTCAGTTGGTAATCACTTTTAACGAGGCCTTGGACACCAAAACTGTTGAACTCGACCTCAGCGACCAAGTGTTGATGGCTCCGGCTCCCACAATCGCTACCAAGGGTTTCACTTCAGGCGACACCTTCTCAATCATTGACGGCATCGCTTCAGGCAAAGCTCCGGTTGCAGTGTTGTCGGCGCAGGCTGTGTTGCAAACGGTGGTTCTCACCACATCAAGCCAATCGCTGCTGAATCAGGGTTGGCCCGCTGAAGTTGACTTCGCCACAGCAAGTGCTGCCACATTGTCGAAGCTTCGTGAACTCGGCTTGGACTTTGTTGGCCTGACCGGTACGATGAGCCAAATGGCAAAACTCGACTTTACAAATGTGCTCAGCCACATCGGTTATGTTGATGGTGGCAACAACACATCTTCGTTCTCGATAGTTGCTAAGGACAAGTACATGAAGGTTAGCGATGCTACCACCTTCAATGTGAATGTTTCGGCCATGAATGTTACCGTTGACAATGTTGAAAGCTTGAACATTGACGACACATCGTTCTACTTCACCATGAGCTATGAGGGCACTAACCCGTCAAACGAGATTAGCGTGCAGGTGAAACCCGACAACGGTGAGTGGACAGCCGCAGAGGCAACCTTTACCGCTGTGTCGCGTGCCACCGATAGTTATCGTGTTAAGGTGGCATTGCCCGACGGTGAAAACGATTTCTCATTTCGCTTGGCTTACGGCGGTTCGGTATCTGATGCACACAGTGTGAAACGCGTTGTGGCTCCGTTGCAGTTTACTGTAGCCGGAAATAACGTGTATGCCGCTCACGCCTATGTTGATGCCAAAACCACCGATGGCTCGGCCGTTGCAACCGCTTTGAGCAATGCTAAAATTTACATTTCGACAAATGGTACTAACTACACACAGGTGACACCTGCTGTAGCAGCTTCATATTTGAATGTTACAGGCTTGAAGGCCGCAACAACTTACTATCTGCGTGGCGAAATCGACGGAGTGAAAACACATCGCGTAAGTTTCAAAACCGAATCGGCAACGCAGGTAACTAACGGTGATTTGGAATCGTGGGACACCACACCGAGCGCCAACCAATCAAGCTATAACGTGCAACTCCCGGTAGGATGGGGCACAATGAACTACCGTACCACCTCGTCGGGTGGCGTTAACACTGAATATGTGCGCAACAATGGTACCAAGCCCACCACCGATGCCGTTTCGGGCAATGCTGCCCTTATCCGCACTGTGGGATGGGGTAACGGTAACACGGCGGGTGGCAATGCCAGCGTTGTTAACCACGTTACACAGGGCGAGCTTTATTACGGTGCAAATCCGAGCGACCCGAATGTTGACCCCGACTACAAGGTGGCATTCACCTCGCGCCCGTCAGCACTCACCTTCAAAGCAAAATACACCGTTGGCAGCAAGGCCTCGGGCGATAAAGGTTATGTTGAAATTGCTGTTTATGATGCCAACGGCAACGTAATCAGCAGTCAAACTAAGGAGATTGAAGCATCAACCGCCTACACCACCTACACAATGCCGCTGACCTATGGCTACGGCTTTGCAAAGGCTGCAGGCATTAAGATATTGTTCCGTTCTACTAATGATATCGACACATATGTTAATCGTTCACACTTGACATTACCGGCATTGGCTGTTGGTACGGAATCGGTGGGCTCGCAACTCTATGTTGATGATATCGCATTAACTTACTAATCTCCGCAAGACAACTAAAACACGATGAAAACAAAAGTTTTATCATATCTCGCTCTGATCGCCGTGGCAACAGCATTCAGCTCATGTTCCGACGACCAATGGAGCAACGATGTAACAAACGTTGACGGCGAAGGTCGCCTCAATGTCTCTAACCTGCAATTGGCGGTTAGTAATGCGGAGATTATCATCTCCGACACCCCCTCGGCAAAGGTGCAATCACGCTCGTCGATTGATTTGTCGAACTATGTTATAACTGTGACCAACAACAGCACCGGCGCTGTGGCTGCCGAATGGACCTATTCGTCAATGCCAACTCTGCCCACATTCCCTGTCGGAAACTACACTCTGACCGTTGAGTCGCACAAAGTGGAACCGGTGGCTTGGGACGCTCCCTATTTTCGCGGTTCTGAAACATTTCAGATTACAAACGGCGATATTACTTCGGTAGAATCTGTGTTGTGTAAATTGGCTAACATCCGCGTGAGCGTAAGCTTCGACGACACTTTGTTGGCTAAGATGTCTGACGATGTTACCGTTACCGTAACCTCATCGCAGGGCACACAAGCCTCTTTCTCCAAGTCGGAAACTCGTTCGGCCTATTTTGCAGCTGTTGAAAACATGACCACCTTGGAGGTGCGTTTCACCGGTACCGTATCCGGCACTAACGAAGACTTTGTGTCGGTGTTGACCGATGTGGAAGCCGGCCAGTATCGCAAAATCTCATTCTCATATCGCGAGAATGCCAACACAACGCCTCCTGCAGGTCAGTTTGACAGCAGCAGTGAGGGTGTTCATGTGTCGACAACCGTTGTGAAAGTTGACTATACCACAAACACTCCGTTGGAAGAGACCGTTGATTCATCATCCGACCGCCCCAACCAAGAAGGTGGTGAGCAGGGTGGCGACACTCCGAGCACTCCCGAACCGGAGGTTACAGCAATCACCATGACCAGTGCAACACTCGACATGGACAATGTGAACAATTGCTCTGACTTTGGCCCCGGTGTTAAGGATGCTATCGTAAATATTCACGCTGATAACGGTATTCAGAAAATTCATGTGAAGATTGATTCAAGCACACTTACTCCCGATGAACTTGAAAGCGTTGGCCTTGAAAGTGAATTTGACCTTGATAACCCCGGTTCACTCGAGGACTCGCTGACCAAACTCGGTTTGCCTGTGGGCGATGCAGTTGTGGGTCAGACCGATGTTGAGTTTAACATCACCAATTTCATGCCGTTGCTGAACATGCTTGGCGCCGGCGACCACCGTTTCGTGCTCACCGTTACAGATATGAATGGCAACGTGAAAGAAGCTGTATTGAAAGTTAAATCATCAGGAGAATAATCACAGTGACAACAATGAAACAGAAAATATTTTTTGGTATAGCGCTCACCGGAGTGCTTGCCCTCAGTAGCTGCGCTGATGATTACTACTTCGACTCTCAATCGGGCGAAGGTCGTGTGATGCTGCGCACAGTGCTTAATTCCGACCTCGAGGTGAAATCTCGTTCGGCTGAGACTGTCGATGAATTGGCCAAGAGCGCTAAAATTTGGATTTCAAATTCAAAAGGTGTCGTTCGCAAATATAACGGCATTGATAATGTCCCCGCTGCAGGAATCACTTTGGTTTCCGATAACTATGTTGCCGAAGTTTGGGCAGGTGACTCTGTCCCGGCATCGTTTGACACTCGTCAATTTAAGGGCACTGAAAGTTTCACTGTAACAAAGGGCTCAACCAGTCAGGTTGAAGTGGAGTGTAAGATAGCTAACAGCGTTGTTGAAATCAACTACAACGACGGTGTGTCAGATCTCATCTCAAACCCTGAGGTTACCGTCGGCCACCAAGCCGGTAGCTTGACCTACACCGGTTTTGATGCTGCCAACACTCCGGGCTACTTCATGATGCCCTCGTTCGACAAGAATTTGGCTTACACCCTGACTGCCACCAACATCACCACAGGTGAGGCGGTTACTCTTACCGGTGTAATCGAAAATGCAAAACCGGCCACTAAATATGTGCTGAATGTGAAACATGAAGGTGGCACTACCTCAACCGAGTTTGGTGGCGCGCTGATTAACATTCAGGTAGATGAGACAGAAATCGAGAAAAATGACCGCATCGAAATCTGTGCCGCTCCCACAGTGAAAGGTATCGACTTCGATTTGGCTACAACCGTAGCCGGCAAGAGCGGCTCAATCGACACAAAGAAATTGTGGATTACAGCAACCACTCCGCTGAAAAACCTTACTGTAAGCTGCCCCGAGTTTGCGCAAATCCTTTCGATGAATGCAACTTCGTTCGACATGGTTAACCTCTCAACTAAGGTTAGCTCGCAGTTGGCGTCGCTCGGCTTGTCGGGAACATTCTATAACCACACCGACGATGAATCGCTTAGCGAGGCTGAGCAGCAATGCCAGGAGGCTGCGCTTAGCTTTGATAAGAAATTCTTCGGTCTTTTCCCCGATGGCGAATACGAGTTCCGTATCACAGCCACCGACACAAATGAGCGCTCTACAACCGCTGTGTTGACACTCTTTATCTCCGACGATAAGGTGACCATTGAGTCGGGAACTGTTGAACAATTAACTTATGCCACATCAATCACTTTGACCGGTATGGTTAACAGCGACAATCAGAGTGGTCTCGGTTTCGCATACCGCGAGAAGGGCACTACCGATTGGACAACCGTGCTCTATGGCGCTGCGAACTCTCGTCGCCGTGCTGCTCACCGTGCGTTGGCTATCGGCTCTACCTATTCGGTTACAATCACAGGATTGAAATCGGGTACAACCTATGAATATAAGGCCGTTTGCGATGGCTTTGAATCGGATATCTACACCGTTACCACTGAAACCGCGCAACAGTTGCCAAATGCAGGCTTTGAGGAATGGAGTTCTTCAACCACGCCTCAGTTGGTTTATGCCGACGATGGTGAGATGTTCTGGGATTCGGGTAACCACGGTTCAAAAATGGCAGGTATCGACCTCACCACACCCGATTCGAGCATCAAACACTCCGGCGAATACTCTGCCAAACTGTCGAGCCAGAAGGCTGCTGTGTTTGGTATCGGTAAATTTGCTGCCGGAAACATCTTCACCGGTAAGTATCTGAAGACCGACGGTACCGATGGCGTACTCGGCTTTGGTCGTCCGTTCACCTCGCGCCCGAAATCGTTGAAGGGTTATGTGCGCTACGAACCGGCTACCGTTGAGTTCACCAGCACCGACTATCCGGAAGTGAAATCCGGCGATATGGATAAGGGTATTATCTACATCGTTATCTTCAGCGATGAAGCCAAGGAAACATATAGCGGTGAAGAATGGCCCTTCGTGGTTCAAACAAAGAAGGCCAACCGCCATCTGTTTGACTCAGCATCGACCACCGGTGTAATCGGCTATGGTGAGAAGGTGTTCACCGCAGCAACTTCGGGCGACGGCTTGATTGAGTTTGAAATTCCTATCGAATATCGTTCAACCGCAAAGGCTGCCAACATCCTCGTGGTTTGCTCGGCAAGTAAAGCCGGTGACTACTTCGTTGGTGGTTACTCAACAATGTGGATCGACGACTTCGAATTGACTTACTAAGTCGACTTTCGTTTGACTTTGCACAACTCTCAGAGCAACCTCTTTAGCAGTTTTAATCAATCTCTTTAGCCGTTCGCAGTAGCAACTTTTGCTCAACAACGATCTCCTCATGCCGAGACACCACTAAAGAGCGACATTCTAAAAACTGTTTAAAATAAGTTCTATAAAAAACAGCCCCGACACTACACGCGTGTCGGGGCTGTTGCATTTCTAAAAATTTCGTATCTTTGTAGTCTGAAATAACAAAGCAGTGTCAAATTCGTTTGAAACTGCGATGAAGTAAAGTGAAACATCCCTGAAATAAAGTTCTAAGAGCCTCATGATAGTTAAACGTCTGTATCGGTTTATGCTGCAAAGCTTCTTGCCGCTGTTGCTGATGACGTTTTTTATCTGCTTGTTCATAGTGTTGATGCAGTTTCTGTGGAAGTACATCGACGACCTTGTGGGCAAGGGTTTGAGTTTTGGTGTGCTGTGCGAACTGTTTTTCTATGCAGCGTTGACCATGGTGCCTATGGCGTTGCCGTTGGCGATATTGTTGGCCTCGTTGATGACGTTTGGTAATCTTGGTGAGAAATTTGAGCTCACAGCCATTAAGGCATCGGGTGTGTCGTTGCTTAAGGCGATGAAGCCGCTGATTGTGTGCATTGTGTTTATCGCTATCGGGGCATTCTTTTTCCAAAACTATGCATTGCCGGTGGCGCAAACCAAGATGTGGACACTGCTTTACTCCATGAAGCAGAAATCGCCCGAATTGGAAATTCCCGAAGGGGTGTTCTATGACCAAATTCCCGGTTACAACTTCTATGTTGAGAGAAAGAATCGTGACACCGGGTCGCTCTACGACATCATGATTTACGATGTGTCGCGAGGATTCGATAATTCACGTATTATTCTTGCCGATTCGGGCCACCTGAAGATGGCCGACGATAAGGCACACCTGTTTTTACAGCTCCACACGGGCGAGCAGTTTGAGAATTTGCGCGAAACCGGTGCCGGAGGCCAGGCTCAAAATCAGCCTTACCGTCGTGAATCGTTTAAGCTGAAGGAGATTCTGTTGCAGTTTGATGCCAACTTCAACCGTATGGATGAGTCGGGCATGCGAAACCAATATGTGGGTAAAAACATTACCGAATTGCAAGCCACAATCGACTCTGTAACCGAGCGAATCGACTCGGTCGGCGCCATATATGCCAAAGATATTAAGGAAACAACCTATATGCGTGTGCCTTACTATAAGGAGACAAACACTTATGGCGAACGAGTGGTTGAAAAGCAGAAACCGGTGGCAATGAAGAAGCCGATTAATGTGGATTCGATTTTCTATAAGGCTCGTCCGGAGATGGTGGCAAGCTACCTCACTCAGGCAATGCTGAAAGCCACACGCGTGAAGCAGGACTATGAATTCCGCAGCTTCCAAATGGACGATGACCGTCGCACCGTGCGACGTCACGGCATCGAGTTGCACAAGAAATTCACCCTATCGTTTGCTTGCCTGATATTCTTCTTTATCGGAGCCCCGCTCGGCGCTATCATTCGCAAGGGTGGCATCGGCACTCCGCTGGTTGTGTCGGTCTTGTTGTTTATCTTCTACTACATTATCGACAACGTTGGCTACAACTTGGCGAAGAAGGGTCGTGTGGAGGTTTGGGAAGGCGTTTGGCTCTCATCGGCGGTGCTCTTGCCGTTGGGCGTGTTCTTCACCACCAAGGCCATGAAGGACTCGGCGGTGTTTGACCTCGATGCCTACAAGAATCTCTATCGCCGTCTCACCGGCAAAATCCATCGCGAATTAGAGGTGAAAGAATTCTCAATGCAAGAGGTGGAAACGCCGCGTGCGTTGGAACTGCTCTATGCCTTGCGCGACCTGGAGGCTCAGCTGCAGAAAGCTTATCGCTCAATGAACTCAATTAAACGTGCATATTATCTCATTCGCAAATTCCCGTTGCGCGATGCCACTCAAACCGCGCTCAACAACACTGTTGACTATCTGGCCGACTCGCGCGATGCTCATGTGATAAATGCACTCAATAAGTTGCCGTTCCAGCTCACGGTGCGTAATGTTGATGAAGCCTTGTCAGCAACCACCGAACTGATAAATTTGTTTGAAAATTAAGAATAGCCATAATAGGTTGTCAACACACATTAAACACCACAAAGATGACTAAGATTAACAACGCTTCGGCCGAGGCCGAACAGACCATTAAACTTGATTCAATAGAAAGTGCTCTCGCGGATTTTCGTGAAGGGAAAATGGTAATCGTGGTCGACGATGAAGATCGCGAAAATGAGGGCGACTTTATTGTGGCAGCCGAAAAGATAACACCCGAGCAGGTGAATTTTATGCTCAAAAACGCCCGCGGTGTGCTCTGTGCACCGCTCACCATGTCGCGCTGTCGCGAACTTGACCTCATGCCGCAGGTTACCGACAACACTTCGGTGTTGGGCACTCCGTTCACCGTAACCGTTGATAAACTCGAGGGTTGCACCACCGGTGTGTCGGCCCACGACCGCTGTGCCACCATCCGTGCGCTTGCCGACCCCACTTCGGTGCCCGGAACCTTTGGCCGCCCCGGTCACATAAATCCGCTCTATGCTCAGGAGCAGGGCGTGTTGCGACGTAGCGGACACACCGAGGCCGCTGTTGATTTGGCTCGTTTGTCGGGCTTGCAACCGGCTGCTGCACTAATGGAAATCATGAGCGAGGACGGCTCTATGGCCCGTTTGCCCGAACTGCGTAAGCGCGCCGATGAATGGGGCATGAAACTCATCTCCATTGCCGACCTTATCGCCTACCGTCTGAAGCAGGAATCGCTGGTTGAGGAGGGGGTAGAGGTTGACCTCCCCACCGCCTACGGCCATTTCCGTCTTATCCCGTTCCGCCAAAAAAGCAACGGCTTGGAGCATGTGGCTATCTTCAAGGGCGATCTTCACACCGACGACCCCGTGTTGGTGAGAGTGCACTCATCGTGTGCCACCGGCGACATTTTCGGCTCTCTGCGTTGCGATTGCGGTGAGCAACTTCACCAGGCTTTGCGCATGGTTGAAAAAGAGGGGCGTGGTGCTGTGGTTTACCTGTCGCAGGAGGGCCGTGGCATTGGCTTGATGGAGAAAATCCGTGCATACAAATTGCAAGAGGAGGGTATGGACACTGTGGAAGCCAATCTGCACCTCGGGCACAAGGCCGATGAACGCGACTATGGCGTTGGCGCACAAATTCTCCATTCGCTGGGTATTAAGAAAATGCGTCTGATGACCAACAATCCCGTGAAGCGTGTCGGCTTGGAGGGCTATGGCCTTGAAGTGGTTGAAAATGTGCCTATCGAAATCGAGCCGAATGAGTATGACCGTTTCTATATGTCGACCAAAAAGCATCGCATGGGTCACACTTTGCGTCGCGTTGACTAATATTCGATTTTCCCTCACCTATGTGACGATGTAGCAACATTTCAACCATCGCACACAGACAGATGTTATATAAGTGGCAGACTCGACTGACGCCAATTGATGGCGAAAATGTCAGTTTGTCACTTTTTTTGTCACCTTTTTGGCCGTCGTGTGGCAGATGTGGCCGCCAAAAACAGGGTTGGCACGGGTTGTGCTGATTCTTATAGCAGTAAAACCAAGATAATAACTTAAAACTACAAGATATGAAACTTAAACCGCTTGCCGACCGCGTGCTCATTCAACCGGCACCGGCAGAAGAAAAAACTATTTCCGGCATTATCATCCCCGATTCAGCAAAGGAAAAACCGTTGAAAGGTACCGTACTCGCCACCGGCGACGGCACAAAAGATGAAAAAATGGTGGTTAAAGAGGGTGACACAGTGCTCTATGGCAAATATGCCGGCACCGAAATCGAACTCGATGGTGAAAAATATCTCATCATGCGTCAAAGCGACGTGCTCGCTGTTTTTGAATAACATCAACCTTTAAAACGAAACAATCATGGCAAAAGAAATTAAATTCGATATCAAGGCTCGCGAAGAGCTCAAAAAAGGTGTTGACGCTTTGGCCGACGCCGTTAAAGTAACTCTCGGCCCGAAAGGTCGCAACGTTATCATCGACAAAAAGTTTGGTGCTCCCCACATCACAAAGGATGGTGTGTCGGTTGCTCGCGAAGTTGAGTTGGAAGATCCGTTCCAAAACATGGGCGCTCAGTTGGTTAAAGAGGTTGCCTCAAAAACCGGTGACGATGCCGGTGATGGTACAACCACTGCCACAGTGCTTGCTCAGGCCATTATCACTCACGGTTTGAAAAACGTTGCAGCCGGTGCAAATCCCATGGATGTTAAGCGCGGTATCGACAAGGCTGTCGCTGCCATCGTTGAGGGCGTGAAGGCTCAGGCTGTTGAGGTAGGCGACGACTTCAAGAAAATTGAAGATGTTGCACGTATCTCTGCCAACAACGACGAGGCCATCGGCCACCTCATTGCCGAAGCAATGAAGAAGGTGAAGAAAGAGGGCGTTATCACTGTTGATGAAGCCAAAGGCACCGAAACAACCGTTGATATCGTTGAAGGTATGCAATTTGACCGTGGCTACATTTCTCCCTACTTCGTAACCGATGGCGAGAAGATGGAGTGTGCTATGGACAGCCCCT
>CAZDIC010000041.1:0-10894 GCA_964505395.1 uncultured Alistipes sp.
TGTGGCAAAGTGCGCACACTGCTCTTTATAACCAACGGCAAACGGATGCCGGGATGTGTGGTGTAAGTCAATCGCAGCGAGTCGGGACGCATGGTCAGCACAGTAGTATTCACGCCGAACAGATTGCGCACAGCCGAGTTCAATTGTGCTGCATTCATTTGCAACACACTGTCGTTAACACGTGTAAAATCGTCGAAACGCAGTTTCAACGCCGGCGACTTTGACCATGCATATTGCAACAACGACGAGCCCTTACCCTTTACGGTGACATTTATCGTCGGATAGTAATCGTTTAACACCGTTGCATTCTCCGGAAAGCCATCAATGGTAACCGGCAACTTGTAGTTGTTCTGCACATCATCGTTCAACGCCAACAGGAGCCAAAATATGGTTGCGATAACGAGAAAAACGAAAAAAGAGAGTATGTTGCGCCCCTTACTTGAGCGCAACACCTCTCTTTGTTTGGTGTATAATTCCTTTGCGTTCATGGCTGAACCGCAGGAATATTATTTCTTTGCTTCTGCATCAGCGGCAGCATCGGCGGCCGACGGGTAAACAGAGCCTTTATCTACTTCAATCAGCACACCATCGGCAATTTGGATGAGGAATGTGCCTTTTGAGTCCTTGATGTCTTTGATTTTACCATAGATACCACCGGCGGTGATAATATGGTCGCCATTTCTGAGCGATTCACGGAATTTGCGAATCTCTTTTTGTTTCTTCTGCTGCGGACGAATCATCAGGAAGTAGAAGATGGCGAAAAGAAGCACAATCATAACAATGCTCGAAAGGCCGTTATTACCTGCGCTTGCCTGCGCTTGCAATGTAATCAATTGCTGTAACATTCTGTTGGTATAGTTTAATTATTAAAATTTCAAATTTACCGCCACTCGTTGCGGTTATATGGGTATAACGATTCGTGAGGCGTTTTTATTTTAACCTTCCGAAGAAAATTACACCCATTTCACACAATCGGCCTAATACGGCTTATTTATTCAGTTGGCCCTGCTCGCGAAGATAGTTTGCAATTGAGAAGAGCACACCGTTGATAAACTGACCGCTACGAGCTGTGCTATAGTAGTTGGCAATTTCAACATACTCATTCATAGTCACTGCGATAGGAATTGACGGGAATTTCAACAATTCGGAAATAGCAGTGGTTAGGATAACGATATCCATGAACGCCAAACGCTCGGGGTCCCAAGAACTATCGTTGATAAACTTCTCGACATATCCGCGATATGTGTCACGCTCCTTGATGGAGTTTAGGAACAGATCCATACCGAATTTCGCATCCTCATCATCCTTATACATCGGCAGCAACGGAGTGTTAGCAGAGCCGGATGCTGCAAAATGCTTGATGGTCTTGAGCACGAAAGTACCCATGATTGCGATATCATCATTCCAATAAACAGAACGAGCTTCGAGAGCATCAGCCAATACGTCCGACGAGAACACCACGGTGCGCAGAAGCGTGCGCCACAGTTCACAGTCGGCAACAAAATCGGTTGACTCGGCCTCCATGTAATTGCGGTAAGCCTCTGTGGCCTTGATTTTGTCAAGGAGATCCTTTGTCATGAAGTAGTCGGTCTCCCATGAGAACGGATGTTGCTTCAGATACTCCTCCATGTCGGGATTGTTTCGAATAGCTGCAACAAGAGCATTCTCAACAAAGCGCATATTGGGGTTAAGTTCGTGGTCGGTGGGGCAATATTTGGTTTTTGCAGCCTCAATGCGCTCAGCCTCCATATCTGTGAGATAAACCGGGAGAAGCAAAAGCGCGTGATACAGTTCGTAGGCCTTATCTAATGATTCGTTCAACGATTTCTTGGCACGTGCAAGCGATGTTTGAGCATCAAAGAACTCATTGAGCGACTTTACAGCCATCTCAACGCCCTTTTGGAAGCCGGCCAACGTGAACATTTCATCACGGCGAGCAGCGTCGATAACCACCTGATTTGATGAGATAATGGTGTTAATGACAACAGTCCAGAACTGCACATCATCTTCCAAGTCACGACGTTTCTTCTTGCGGTAGTCGGTGTAGACTGCCGATTTGAGAATCAAACTATAAATTCTAAGGATTGTGTCATCAAAGTATTCAATGCCGGTGCCACCCTTTGCGATAACGTCTCTAACATTAATATCAGCCGACAGAGCCGATGCCAATTTGTTACCGGAGAGCATATTTGCATCGCCGATTGACTCCAACGGATTGCGACGACGTGCATTGTCCACTCTATAGCCCGACAATTCCAATACGAGCAATAGGATGTTCAGATAGGTGGTATAGGCATACTTATTGTCGCGGCTGTTACCGGCAGGTGCCTGTTGCAGTTGAAATTCACTACGGGTCAGCAGGTAAGAGTAAAGCATCTGCACAACCTTAATTCGTATCAAAATTCGATTAATCATGTCTAAATGTCCTATTGTTATTTGCTCTGTGCAAAGGTAGTAATTTGTTGGCAATCCTCAATCAATAAATCGGCATTTTTTGCATCGCTGCGTTGCAAACAGCAAAACGGATTAGGCAGCATCTGTATAGTCCGCGAGCACCATGAAAAGGCACTTTGCTACCATTTTCCAAAAATATTTGTCAAAATGCTTGCAAAATCAGGATTTCGATATTATCTTTGCCAAATAATAATCAATAAGTGTTTCATTAGCGCCGACTCGGCGTAGACGAACAACGTTCATAATCCGAAATTCTCTTCATCTGATTTAATATTCCAAGTGAAAGAGGCCAGTGGTTGGTCTCTTTTACTATGTCGTGCCGATGGCAAACTAAAAGCCGATGAGCTACAATACACTAACAGTGCCGATAACATACGACCGGATAACAGCAACGACACGCTCCACCAACTAAGCGGCTGTTGCTGCGATATGACGACGGTAAGTACGGATTTTAAAACCGGTCCAAGCCACCACTATGCTCATGCACGGCGAGAGAATATTAAAGATGCAAAACGGGAAGTAGACCAATGTGGAAACGCCCAACACCGTTGACTGCGTGATGCCACACGAATTCCACGGAATCAGCACCGAGGTCACCGACACTGAATCTTCGAGAGTGCGGCTGAGCAGCCTCGGCTCCAAGCGAAAACGCTGATAAAGGTTGCGATACATATTACCCGTTATAATCAACGACAGATACTGGTCGGCCGTGCAGGCGTTGACAAACAATCCGCTTGCAACAGTGGCACTAACAATCGAACCACGACGGCGCAATTTCTTGGTAAACGCATGAGTTATAACCGACAACATTCCGGTGCCAATCATTGCACAACCAAACACCATTGCGCTAAGCACGAGTGTTATGGTGGAAAGCATGCCGGAAATACCCCCTGTCGACACCAAATCATCTAACGTTTGATTACCGGTAGCGGGTGCAAAGCCTGTCCAAAGGGTCTCCACAGCCTCTATCATCGAGAAATTAAACTGTGGCTGAAAAACAAAGATTCCGATATAGCCTAACAACGCCGCAACAAATAGCGTGATAAGCGTAGGCACACGAAACGCGATAAGCATCAGTGTGATAAACGGGATAACCAAAGTGTATTTCGTGAGATTAAAACTACCCGACAGAGCATGAACCAAGTGGTCAGCACCTTCGGCGGTTACCGTTTCGGTGCATAAGCCCACCACAAAATAGATAATCAGAGCCATCGACATTGCCGGGATAGCAGTAATCATTAGGTAACGAATGTGAGTAAACAGATCCACCCCGCAGGTCGACGACGCAACAACGGTGGTATCGCTCAGCGGAGACACCTTATCGCCGAAATACGCTCCGGAAATAATTGCGCCGGCAATCCACCCGACAGGGAATCCCATCAGTGTACCAACACCCATAAATGCCACACCGATTGTGGCGATTGTGGTCCACGAGCTACCGGTCAGAACCGAAATTACAGCACAGATGGCACATGTGGTCACCAAAAAGAGTGTAGGATTTAAGAACGTCAACCCATAGTCAATCAACGTAGGCACCACCCCACTAACCATCCATGTTGTTGCCACCATCGCAATCAGAACCAACATCGGGACAGCAGGGAGAATCTGTCGTGCACTACGTTCAAAGCCCACAAACATGCCTCTACGTGTTAATGACCCGACACAACGCGCCAAAACGACAGCGAGCACCGATGCCGAGAGTAACACAATCTGACTGTAATCGTTGATGGCATGAGCGCCCTCAACCACAATGATAGTAATGAGTACGCCGAGAAGTAGCACAATTGGCAATACCGAAGCCCACAAGGGGGGCTGCTTAGGCACTTTAGTCGAGAATAAAGAGATCAATTTTCTACCGGGATTTTAGCTATTAACTGAATTACTACACTTGACAACAGGCCGGTATCCGCAAAACAAACGGATACCGCGAAAACGGCTGCAAAGGTACAAAAAACTCGAGGCAAATACCAAAAGTATCAACACTTTAACAGCAGAATTTAGATAGTTTAAGAGATTACATTCCGACGCTCCACAATCGGGCACACTATCATGCACTATGCAAGAACTCATTCAAACCAAGCCGACAATGCGTAACATCCTCAAGCGCAAAAAAGAGAGCATGGATATAATTAAGCGTGTAATTTATCGTTAATTATGAAAATGTGCTTTCTGCTCAGCGCCATGCGCAATGACGCCGAACGAAGCAAAAGCAGTAACCCTCAGTAACATGACCCAACTACGCCTCAAACGATTATTCCTATCCATATCACTCTCACTCATAGCCTTCTGTGGATTTGCCCAAGTAAAGATTCACGGCAAGGTAATTGACATTGACGATGAGCCGATTGAGTTTGTCACCGTGCGACTTGACGGCACTGCCATCGGCACTAATACCGACTTGGAAGGAAAATTCCAAATATCGGCGCCTCAACCGGCCAACGACACTCTGATAGTAGTGTTTTCATGCATCGGCTACGAGGAGTTGCGACGCACATTGGTGTCGCCAAAGGGCGATTTGGCACTCAATGTCAGAATGCGGTCAAAGAACCATGAACTGCAAGAGATTATGGTTACCGACTTCCGCAAGCAAACCACTCAGATGCAGACTATCGACCGCGAATCATATCGCTTGGCTGCCGATGCATCGGGTGGAAGCATCGAATCGCTACTCACCACAATGGCCGGCGTAAACTCCAGCAACGAAATGTCAAGTCAATACTCGGTGCGAGGTGGCACATACGACGAGAACTCAGTCTACATCAACGGCATCGAAGTGTATCGTCCACAGTTGATTTCATCAGGTCAACAGGAGGGTTTGAGTGTCATCAATCCCAACATGGTTGGTTCAATTGAGTTCTCAACGGGTGGTTTCGGTGTGGAATACGGCGACAAAATGTCGTCGGCACTTGACATCACTTACCGCGAGCCGGAAGCTTTTGAAGGCTCAATAAGCGGCAGCCTGATGGGAGTAAATGCCTCGTTAGGACAGAGCAGCAAACATTTCTCGCAACTCCACGGCTTGCGATACAAGCGCAATTCCTCACTGCTTAGCTCACTGGAAACACGTGGCGAATATGACCCGAACTTTTTTGACTACCAGACCAACTTGACCTTTAAGTTCAATAAAAAGTGGAAGGCGTCGTTTCTTGGCAACATCGCCGTCAACAACTACAAATTCACCCCGACAAGCCGAGAAACCAATTTCGGCACATCGGAAGATGCCAAGCAGTTTAAGGTGTACTTCGACGGCCAAGAGAAGGATAAATTTGAGACCTACTTCGGTGCGTTCAGTTTAGACTACGTTCATTCAAAGAGCACCGCCCTATCGCTGTTGGCATCGGGATACCTCACCAATGAATTGGTGGCTTACGACATTTCAGGCGAATATTGGCTTGACCAAGCCGGCACAACCGGAGCCGGAGACCCCAACAATGCCGTAGGCGGTGAGCTCGGCGTGGGACGCTATCACGAGCATTCACGTAACCGTCTGAAAATCTCGGTGTTTTCTTTAGGCTTGAAGGGGCACACATCGCTCAACAATAATAACATCACCTACGGATTGGAGTATAAGCACCAAACCATCATGGAACGTTCACGCGAATGGGAATTGCGCGACTCAGCCGGCTACACCTTGCCAACCGACGGGCAGAACATTCGCATGATTTATAATCTGACCTCCAACCAAGATTTATCAACCAACCGACTTGCATTCTATGCCGCCGACTCCTATCGTTGGCACACCGGAGCCGGATTCCTCGCGCTGAATGCCGGCCTGCGCTTCTCATATTGGGATTTCAATAAAGAATTTTTGGTGTCACCTCGCGCCAACCTGGCATTCGTGCCCGAACGCAACAACGCCATCACACTTCGCTTTGCCACAGGCCTTTATTACCAACAGCCTTTCTACAAAGAGTTTCGCCAATCAATCGAAGATGCCGATGGCAACACCACAATACGCCTGAATTCCGACATCAAATCGCAACAATCGCTGCACTTCATTCTTGGTGGCGACTACACCTTCCGCATGATGGATCGTCCGTTCAAGTTGTCGGCCGAAAGCTACTACAAGAAACTCAACAAGCTTATTCCCTACGAGATTGACAATCTAAAAGTTGTTTACGATGGAGTTAACTCAACCAACGGCTACACCATGGGACTTGACATGAAACTGTTCGGACAGTTTGTGCCGGGTACCGACTCATGGATTAGCTTCTCACTGATGAAAACCGCCGAGAACCTTAACGGAGTGACAGTGCCCCGTCCAACCGACCAGCGCTATTCATTTGCATTCTTCTTCACCGATTATTTCCCCAAAATTCCTTCGCTGAAGTTCTCACTCCGCGCCATATTCTCCGATGGTCTCCCCACCACAGCGCCACACTCATCGCGCGACCAAGGTTATTTCCGCGCTCCGGCTTACAAACGTGTGGACATCGGACTAAACTACGCACTACTCTCTCCCGTTAAAGATGGCGAGAACCCGACCGGATTGCACCGTTGGTTCAAAAGCATTTGGCTTGGCGCCGATGTGTTTAACCTCCTGGACATCTCAAACGTATCGAGCTACTATTGGGTGACCGATGTAAACACCATCCAATATGCAGTACCTAACTACTTGACTCGTCGACAAATCAACGTTCACCTCACCATTGACTTCTAACCGACATGTCGAAGCTACAATTGAAAAAGGAATTAAAGCAACTTACGCATGAGCAATTAATGGAGTTGATCCTCGATGCCTACGATGCGCGTAAGGAGATTAAAGAATACTTTGAGTATTTTCTCGCACCTGATGTGAAGAAACTCTCGGAGAAATACAAAGTGGCAATCTCAAAAGAGCTCTCGCGAGTGAAACGCGGTGGCTACTGCAAGGCACGCATCTCCCACATCAAATCGCTATTGAAGGAGTTTGCTTCATTCCAACCCGGCTATGAGGAGGAGATTGACATGATGCTATTCACCATTGTTTATGCTCTGATCTCCGCCGAATCAATGTACCTTGCCGACACGCTCACCAACGGCATTGTCGACATCATGATCAAAATGATTCAGCTTGCCGACCGCAACTACATTGCCGACAAAACAATAGCACGCACAAACGACATCCTACATAGCGACGACTTTGCCAACCTCCGTCTCAGCAGAACCTTGCGCGCCCAACTTCGCGACATCGAAATACGCCCCCAGCTCACACGCTGAGCCACATCGCAATAAAAATTATTATTTTTTCAGGTTGACAACCGACTAATCAGAAGGATTTTTGTATATTTGCAACGCCAACTAAAGCGGAGCCCGGTTGTGGGCTTCGAGGAGGGTGGCGTGGCTAAACTATTTTAGCCACAGACATAAAAAAGCGTTTATCAGCGCTTCCGTTCTTGACAGTATGGAATCTGGCAGTTTCAACAATCATAGTCAAGGCAGATGCAATGGTAGATGCTCATGGGTATGTAATTTATCTGATGGCCGGACTGCTGCGAGGCAGCCTACGGTCATTGGAGTACTTGCATATATGCGTGGGCTCTGCACATTGCTCGTCTTACTATGATGGGCACATGCCAGAGCCTCATACTGTGGGACGAGCAATGGTTCGGTACCCACGCTTTTATTCATTTATTAAATTGCTTACCCGGGTATCAATGGCATATCATGAAATATGACTGGCACAAAACACAAACAGTCTGCAGGGAGTCACTGTAATTCTCTGCGCCCCAAAATCAATCATCTGCTGCTTGTACTTGCAATGTTATGCGCGTCAGTTAGCGCATCAGCAGCATACGATTTCAAAGTTGACGGAGTGTATTATAAATACCTAAGCAAAAGCACCTGCGCGGTGTCGTATAACAGCAAAAACGGCAGCTACTTCGGTTCGGTAACAATTCCGGAAGAAGTTACCCTTTATGGCTCCACCTACAAAGTTACAGCCGTTGCCGACTCAGCGTTCTACTATAGCTACCAGATGACTGATGTTTCCCTTCCGAACACAATCACCACTATTGGCAAAAGCGCATTCTACTTCTGTGATGCATTAACCTCAATCAGCATCCCCGCTTCGGTTACATCAATCGGCAAAAATGCCTTCCAAAATTGCAACAACCTCACTCGTGTTGACATCTCCAACCTATCTGCATGGTGTGGCATTAGCTTTGAGAATAATATGGCCAATCCGTTGTACTATGCCAAACACCTGTATAACGACGGGAGTGAAATAACGGAATTGGTAATACCCGACGATATTGCCGAAATCGGATCATACGCTTTCTACAACTGCACAGGCATAACATCAGCAAAAATCAGCCATTCCGTTTCATTTATTGATGAGGCGGTCTTCTATGGCTGCACAGGGTTAACCACCGTGCACATTCCAGGCTCGGTTTCCTCAATTGGCAGCGAAGCGTTTGTCAAATGCTCTAACCTGACAAAGGTCGATATCTCCGATTTGTTAGTATGGTGTGGCATAAACTTCAAAAACTACAACTCGAATCCCTTGCGCAACGGAGCCACCCTATCGCTCAATGGCGAGGATGTTACAGATTTGTTGATACCCGACGACGTTCCATCAATCAGTCAATACGCATTTCAAGGCTGCCGTGGACTGAACTCTATAACTATTCCAAGTTCTGTCACATCAATCGATCGTGGTGCGTTTGAGGACTGTCAACGGTCACAGGTTAACATAACCGATTTAACGGCATGGTGTGGGATTACATTCGGCGACCAATATGCTAATCCGGCAAGATATCAACCGCTGTATTTAAACGGTAACGAAGTTACTGAATTGGAGATACCTTACGGAATCACCGAGCTTCAACGTTATGCTTTCACCGGTTGCTCAAGCATAACTGCTGTTACCATTCCCAATTCAGTCACAAAAATTGGCGCGAATGTTTTTGAGGGCTGCTCAAACATAACCTCGGTTAAAATCCCCGATTCTGTCACAGGCATCGCCGGCTCCGCCTTCTCCGGCTGCACCGGCCTGACATCAATTAACATCCCGCCGTCGGTCACCGGCATAGGCATTCAAGCATTCCACGGATGCACGGGGCTGACTGCACTCACCATTCCGAGTTCGGTTACATCAATCAGTAGTGATGCGTTTTACGGTTGCTCAAACATAGCCGAATTAACAATTGAGGATACGAACGCCACACTAAAAATAGGCGATAACGCATTTAGCGGAGTCGCACTGACATCGCTATATCTCGGCCGTAATATTGACAGCACACCGTTTAAAAATAGCACACAGCTACAGGCCGTGTCAATCGGAGAAAACGTAACCACAATTAAACGAAATTCTTTCTCAGGCTGCACCGCCCTGGAGAAAGTTGTTACGCCAAATCTCACAGCATGGTGCAACATTGACTTTGAGAGCGCCGACGCCAACCCTCTATACAACGCACATCACTTATTCGTCAACGGGGAGGAGGTTACAGACCTCACCATTCCGCAAACAATCAGCAAACTCCGATTCACCTTTGATGGAGCATCGGCACTAACATCGGTTACCTTCCCCACTTCTCTTCGCGAAATAGGATACTGCGCCTTTTACGGATGCTCCGGACTGACCACCGTCACCATTCCCAACACCGTAACCTCGATTGGAGAATATGCTTTCCAAAAATGCACCGGATTGGGAAGCATCACATTTGAAGATGGCGATACAAACCTTTCAGTTGTGTCAACTGCTTTCTCTTTGGACACACCTAAAGTAGTTATTTATGGCCGTCAGATGGATTTTACCACCGTACCGTGCACAGCGTTAGAAGAAGTTGAATTCGGCGAAAAGGTGACAGCAATTTCAAACGGTGCATTTAGTGACGCATCTTTACTCCGTTCGGTAACCTCACGTAGCATGGTACCGCCTACAATCGGCGAATCCACATTTGCCGATGACACATACAACAAGGGAGCTCTTTACGTGAAAAACGATGCAATGACCGCCTATGGAGCTGCGACCGGATGGAAAAACTTCCAAAACATTCAAGATGTGGATAATCCCACCGGCATTGCAGCGGTTGACAACGACAGCACCGACACACAATTGAGCATTGATGGTGGCGCAATCTGCATTAACGGTGTTGCCAACACTCGCATTGTTTCAATGAACGGTACAACCATTTACAACGGTCGTGGTGATATCCGCATCAACGTTACTCCGGGCCTCTACATCGTCAAAATTGGCAACGCTGTTACCAAAGTAGCGGTGAAGTAGTACAACTGTACACGCCAACGATTCCAACTTAGCCATATGGAACCGTTACACAACTAAGCATTAGGGCTGGTGCCTTGTGGGCGTCAGCCCTATTCATTCCCTTATAGTGACACCACACATGGCACATAAAATAAACAGTATTATTACTTTTAAGGCGTATAAATCAGAATAATTCCGTAATTTTGCTGATGAATATGGCCAGAAGAAACACAATCATAATAACTATATCGG
>CAZDIC010000042.1:0-10833 GCA_964505395.1 uncultured Alistipes sp.
GTGGACCTTGTTCTGAAATCCATATCGACCTTCGCAGCGATGAAGAGCGCAAGGCTATTCCCGGTGCCGAATTGGTCAACAAAGATCACCCACAAGTGATTGAAATCTGGAACCTCGTGTTCATGCAATACAACCGTAAGGCCGACCAGAGCCTCGAACCGCTCCCCGCAAAGGTTATCGACACCGGTATGGGCTTCGAACGTCTCTGCATGGCTTTGCAGGGCAAAACTTCAAACTACGACACCGACGTGTTCACTCCGTTGATCAGCAAAATCTCGGAGCTCTCGGGCAAGAAATATGGTGAAGACCACAAGGTGGATGTTGCCATGCGTGTTATTGCCGACCACATTCGCACCATCTCATTCTCAATTGCCGATTCGCAGTTGCCCAGCAATGCAAAGGCCGGTTACGTTATCCGTCGCATCTTGCGCCGTGCCGTTCGTTATGCCTACACATTCCTCGGCCAGCGCGAAGCATTCCTTTACAAACTTGTCGACACTCTGATAGAGTCGATGGGCGAGGCTTATCCCGAATTGCCGGCACAGCGTGAGCTGATTATGAAGGTGACCAAGGAGGAGGAAGATTCATTCTTGCGCACACTTGAGAACGGTATCCGCATGCTCGACAATGCCATCACCGTGGCACGCAATGCAGGCAAAACCGAAATCTCGGGCTTGGAAGCATTCACACTCTACGACACCTACGGATTCCCCCTCGACCTCACCGAGCTAATCTTGAAGGAGAATGGCATGACACTCGACCAGAAGGGCTTCGACGTGGAGATGAACGCTCAAAAAGCTCGTGCACGCAACGCTGCCGCTGTTGAGGCTACCGACTGGGTAACAGTCAACGAAGGCGAATCGGAATTTGTGGGCTACGACTACACCAAGGTTTCAACCCGCATCTTGCGTTACCGTCAGGTAAAACAGAAAAACAAAGAATTCTATCAGATAATTTTGGCACAAACACCGTTCTATGCCGAGATGGGTGGCCAGGTAGGTGATACCGGCACCTTGACCGCAGCCGACGGTGAAGTTGTGGAGGTGTTCGACACCAAACGTGAAAACGGTATCGGTGTACACCTCACTCACAAACTCCCCGCAAATGTTGAGGGCGAGTTCGTGGCAGCCATCAACGAGGAAGCTCGTTTGGCAACCGCTTGCAACCACACTGCAACCCACCTGTTGCACGAAGCGTTGCGCGAAGTGCTCGGCACACACGTTGAGCAGAAAGGCTCGTATGTGTCGCCCGAACTGCTCCGTTTCGACTTCTCTCACTTCCAGAAGTTGACCCCCGAGGAGTTGCGTCGCGTTGAGCACTTGGCTAACCGCAAGGTGCGTCAGGCAATTGCTTTGGATGAGCGTCGCAATGTGCCTATCGCCGAGGCTCGCAACATGGGTGCTATGGCACTGTTTGGCGAGAAATATGGCGATGAAGTTCGTGTGATTCGCTACGGTAGCTCGGTTGAGCTTTGCGGTGGTACACACGTGGCCAACACCGGTAACATCGGTATGATTAAGATTCTCAGCGAAAGCAGCATCGCTGCCGGCATCCGCCGCATCGAGGCTATCACCGCCGAGACCTTTGAGAATGCCATCGACGATATGTCGGACACAATGAAGGAGATTGGCAACATTTTCCACACTTCCGACCTGATTGCTGCCGTTCGCAAGTCAATCGACGAAAATGCCGAATTGCGTCGCCAAGCCGATGAGTTCATGAAGGAACGCACTGCGATGATGGTGAAATCGTTGCTCGAAAATGCTATCACCATCAATGGCATCGATGTTGTGTGCATTGAAGGTGTGCACATCCCCGACGTTGTGAAGAATGTGGCATTCGGTGTGCGTGAGGCTTCGCCCGAGAACACTGCCGTTATTGCTGCAACCGTTGACCCCGCAGGCAAACCGTTGTTGACAGTGATGTTTACCAACGACCTTGTGAAGGCCGGCTACAACGCTTCCGCCACTGTGCGCGAGGCTGCTAAAGCCATCAAGGGTGGCGGTGGCGGTCAACCCGGATTCGCACAGGCCGGTGGTAAGGACGGCGAAGGCATCGCTATGGCGATGGATGTGTTGAGAAACGCCCTTACGAAGTAAGCCGATACCGACTAAACGATAAAATCAAACGAGGGCGTGTCAATGCAGCCAATGTGTCGACATGTCCTCGTTGTTATTAATCTCGATTTCCCTGTGGAGTTTTTCACCGCGGAAGAAACATAAAAACATAACACGCTAATACCTCTACAATGAGAAAAGTGGCATTAATCACCGGCGTGACCGGTCAAGACGGCTCATATCTGTCGGAGTTCCTAATTGAAAAAGGCTATGATGTGCATGGCGTAATTCGTCGCTCATCGGTCGATTTCCGTGAGCGCATTGCTCACCTTGAGGGGCATCCGTCGTTTCACTTGCACTATGCCGACTTAACCGACAGCATGAGCGTGATGCAGGTGGTGGGTAAAGTAAAGCCTACCGAAATATATAATCTCGCTGCTCAGAGCCATGTGCAGGTGTCGTTTGACTCGCCCGAGTACACGGCGAACGTTGATGCCGTGGGGGTGTTGCGCATCCTTGAGGCTGTGCGTCAGTGTGGTTTGACCGATAGCTGTCGCATCTATCAGGCATCCACCTCGGAGCTTTATGGCAAAGTGGAGGAGGTGCCTCAAAACGAGAACACTCCGTTCCACCCTTACAGCCCCTATGCTGTTGCCAAGCTCTATGGTTTCTGGATTGTGAAGGAATATCGCGAGGCCTACAACATGTTTTGCTGCTCCGGCATTCTGTTCAACCACGAGAGCGAACGCCGTGGCGAAACATTCGTTACACGTAAAATCACCCTTGCTGCAGCTCGCATTGCGCAAGGGAAGCAAGATAAACTCTACCTGGGCAACCTTTCGTCGTTGCGCGACTGGGGCTATGCCAAAGACTATGTGGAGTGCATGTGGCTGATATTGCAACACGCCACCCCCGACGACTTTGTTATTGCCACCGGTGAGCAACACTCGGTGAGAGAGTTCGCAACGCTGGCATTCCGCAATGTCGGAATTGAAATCCGTTGGGAAGGTGAGGGTATCAACGAAAAAGGTATCGACGCAGCCACCGGGCGTGTGCTCGTGGAGGTGTCGGCCGATTTCTACCGCCCGACCGACGTTGTAAACCTTTGGGGCGATGCCACCAAGGCAAAGGCTGTGTTGGGTTGGAATCCTCAGAAAACCTCGTTTGAACAGTTGGTGAAACTGATGACCGATGCCGACATGGCTAAGGTGGCAGTGGAACGTGCCGGAGAAACCGTACGCACCAACCTCGTGGAATTTTTGGAGAAGGGGATAGTGAAGTAGGTGTGAAAAGGGGATAGTGAAGCAAGCAATCAAAATGGAGAAAAGTGCAAAGATATATGTTGCCGGCCACCGTGGAATGGTGGGCTCGGCAATTGTGAGAGAGTTGCAGCGTCAAGGCTACAACAACATTGTTACACGCACTCACAGCGAGCTTGACCTGACACGTCAGGAGGCTGTGGAGCAGTTTTTTGCTGCCGAGAAACCGGAATATGTGTTCTTGG
This sequence comes from uncultured Alistipes sp., assembly GCA_964505395.1. GTDB lineage: Bacteria > Bacteroidota > Bacteroidia > Bacteroidales > Muribaculaceae > UBA7173. Next base: position 3,562 of record CAZDIC010000042.1, read on the forward strand.
CGGCAGCAAAGGTCGGTGGCATTGTGGCCAACCGTTCGGCCTTGGCCGATTTCATGTATGAGAACATGATTTTGGAGATGAATGTAATTCATTCGGCATGGCGCAACGGTTGTAAGAAATTGGAATTTCTCGGCTCTTCGTGCATCTATCCGCGCATGGCCCCGCAACCCATGCCCGAAAGTTGCCTGCTGACCTCATCGTTGGAGCAAACCAACGAGGCCTATGCACTTGCCAAAATCTCCGGGTTGAAATATTGTGAATATCTCAACCGCCAGTATGGCACCGACTTCATCTCGGTGATGCCCACAAACCTCTATGGCCCTAACGACAACTATCACCCCACACACTCTCACGTGGTGCCCGCGCTGATTCGTCGCTTCCATGAGGCAAAGGAGGCCCACTTGACCGAAGTGACCTGCTGGGGCGACGGCAGTCCGTTGCGAGAATTTCTTTATGTTGATGATTTAGCAAATTTATGCGTATATTTGATGAATAATTATTCCGGTAACGAAACGGTTAATGCCGGCACCGGAAAGGAATTAACCATCAAGGCGCTCACAGAGCTTGTGGCCAAGGTTGTTGGCTATGAAGGTCGGATTTTGTGGGATACGAGCAAGCCAAACGGCACTCCGCGCAAGCTGCTCGATGTGTCGAAGAGCGCAGCTCTCGGTTGGCACTATACCACGGAATTGGAAGACGGATTGCGATTGGCTTATGCCGACTTCCTGAACAATCCGATGCGAGCCGAGCGCTAAGCTAAGATGAAATACCTAAATTCAGATATTATGGATACGTTGAAAAATGCATTACGCGTTGCTGTAGGCTTTATGTTGATGATGTTGACATCATTGACCTGTGGCTGTAGCAGTGACGAACCGGTTCCCGAACCGGATGAACCGCCTACGGAGGTAAACCGTGCGGTATTGGTGTATATGGTAGCCAACAACTCGTTGGGTAGCTCGGCGGTTAGTGGCGAATCACAACGAGGCTTTGACAATGCCGACTTGCGTGAGATGCGTGAGGGCGCGGCAAACGGAGCTTTGGGCCGGAACCGCTTGATTGTGTACCACCATGCATACGGGCAGGCACCTCAGTTGATTGAGATAACGGCCGACGGCGACAAGGTGTTGAAGGATTACGACACTGAGGAAAATTCGGTAAGTGTGGCGCGTATGGAGCGCGTAATTGCCGACTTTAAGGAGCTTGCTCCGGCCTCGGCTTATGGCATCATTCTTTGGAGTCATGCCGACGGTTGGCTAAATAACGGTATTGATGAGACTGCGAGCCCATCGGGCATTGCTCTGAAAGCTTTTGGTAACGACGGATCGCAACACATGAAGATAACCACATTGGCGAATGTGCTCGATGGCAAAGGGTTTGACTATGTGTATTTCGATTGCTGCTATATGGGCGGAGTGGAGGTGATGTATCAATTGCGTAATGTCACCCCGGTGATTGTGGCTTCGGTGTCGGAACTTCGTTCGCCCGGAATGCCCTACGATTTGACGTTGCCATATCTGATGGCCGACAATGCCGATGTGGCGATGGCCGCATCGACCACATTCAACTATTATGATGTGATGTCGGGGTGGTATCGCACTTGCACCATGTCGGTTATCTCAACCGAGAAACTCGATGATTTGGCCGAGGCTGTCGGCGCTCTGTATGATTTGCATCCACAGCTCCCGGAAACCTATGTCGGGCAGCGGTTTGCTGCAACCAAGAAATATTATTACGACCTGCGCGACTATCTGAACGCCTTTGTTGAAAATGACCCGTTTGACGGCACAGTGCTTGCGGCGTATGAACGTGCCGACAAGGCTATTGACGATGTCGTGTTGTATCAAAATGCCACCCCTTATCTGTGGCAGGGCGCCTCTGACCAAGTGACTATCAAATCGCATTGCGGATTGTCGACCTATATATTGCCGAACGCAAGCGATTCAACGTATAACAACTATAATCAGTTGGATTGGTGGAAGGATGTGGCGTGCCGATTATGGAACTGAGAATAAACCAATCGAATAAACTAAATGTTGCCGCAAGGCAAGTTCTTTTAACTGTATGATTAAGAATTTGATTATGCTCCAGGACCTGTTGCCGGGGCTTACTTCCGGAGGCGATGCTGCCGCCGCCGGTGATGAAATGGAAAAAGTTGCCGAGGGGGTCAGCGCGCTCAAATCGCTGTCGCTCCAAGATTTGTTGGACAAATTGGTGAGCTCGTCAATCGATTTTGCCACACATTTGGCCATCGCTCTGATTGTGTTCTACATCGGACGCTTTATAATACGCAAAATCTACAATGTGGTGGCGGCGGTGTTTATAAGCCGTTCTATTGATAAGTCGTTGGCAACCTTCGTGTTGAGTCTCATCAACATAGTGTTGTACTTCATCTTGATTGTCACTGTCATCGACATTATCGGCATTGAAACCACATCGTTCCTGGCAATCTTTGCATCGGCCGGCGTTGCAATTGGTATGGCTCTCAGCGGCACCTTGCAGAATTTTGCCGGTGGTGTGTTGATTTTGTTGCTTAAACCGTATAAAATCGGTGATTATATCGAGGTTCAGGGTTATGCCGGAACCGTGAAGGAGATTCAGATATTCTTCACCGTGATTACAACTGCCGACAATAAGTCAATTTCTATTCCCAATGGCGGATTGTCGACAGGAAGTGTGAATAACTACAGTCGCGAGAAGTATCGTCGCGTGGATTGGACGGTGTCGATATCGTATGGCGATGATGTGGAGGCTGCGCGTAAGGCCATCTTGGACATGTTTGAGGCTGACAGCCGTGTGATTGGCACAGCATCGCACGTTGCCGAGATTGAGGCGTCAGATGATGAGCATGAAGCTGAGGTGTATGATGGCGACAGCCACACACGTCGTTTCGGCGGACTGTTCAGCAGCCACCGTAAGGCCAAAGCTGCTATTGCATCGCGCATTGAGGCTCAGATTAAGCGCAAGGTGAAGGAGGAAGCTCCCGACTATTCACCCAAAGTGTTTGTGGGCGAATTGGCTGCATCGAGCGTTGACCTCACCGTGAGAGCGTGGACACGTTCGGGAGATTATTGGGGAGTGTTCTTCAGCTACAACGAACGCTTCTACAACGAACTGCCCAAACATGGCATTAACTTCCCGTTCCCGCAAATCGACGTGCACATGCCCACTGTAAAATAACTGTTTGATTATGATTATAGAAGAGGAAGAAACTATGCTTGAAATTCAGAACACACTGGTTACACTCGACCTCATTGAGGAGTTTTTCTGTTGCGACCTCGAAAAATGCAAAGGTGAATGTTGCATTGAAGGGGATGCCGGGGCTCCGGTTACCGAGGCCGAAGTGGAGAAAATTAAGGAGTCGTTGAGCGCCATTGAGGCCGATATGTTGCCACGTGCCATTGAGGAGGTGAAAGCCAACGGTGTGGCTTACGTTGACGAAGAGGGCGATTTGGTGACCACGATTCTTGACGGTCGCAACTGCGCATTCACCTGTTATGCGCCGGGCGGCATCTGTTTGTGTGCCCTTGAAAAAGCATGGCGCGAGGGGCGTACCGCGTGGAAGAAACCGGCATCGTGCTCGCTCTATCCGCTTCGAATAACCGAATATCCCACCTTTACGGCAGTGAACTACCACCGTTGGAACATTTGCCGTGATGCAGTGGCTTTGGGACGTAAAAAGGGAATAAGGCTGTATCAATTCCTTGAAGGCCCCCTCACCGAGCGCTTCGGTGCCGAATGGTATGCCGAACTTTGTGAGGCCGCTACAGCCTATCTCGAACAATATGGCGACTAAACTGTCACCCTCACCATCTACGATGCAACGTTGGTGAGGGTGCACACGGTTGCCCAAGGATAATTAACCTGATAAGGCTTTCCTGACAATGCAGGAGATGGATACCTAAAAACATAATACATGGAAATATGATACTGAAAGAGGGAACTTATGAGCATTTGATTACGGAGTCGCTTGAGAGAGACATTGCGGAGTCAACAGCCAAGGGGTTGGTGTGTGCCGAGGAGAATATCGACAGTGCCGAATCGCCCGAGATGTTAGCGGAACACCTCTGTCACATTATAAAAAACCGATTGGCCGATAACAATCTGGGGCTTGCCGAACGTGCCGATATAACCAATAAGATTATTGAATTTATCTCGGCCGGTTCAAACGAAAGCATAGGTGTAAGCGAATGTGCCACTAAGGGTGACACAACCTCTATCGGCGACCTTATTGCCAACAGCGACAAGAAGCTCATCGAAGTTATCAACAGTGAGCAGGAGGCAGTTAGAACGGCAACGCATCAAACCGCCATACGTCCTATTTCGGGCTTTCGTGTCAGCAATCTGTTTACCGGCGGGCAAAGTGTATTGTCGCTCAGTTCGGAAATTGAACGCGACATTGTCAGCGCTGATCGCATCAGTCTTATAGTGTCGTTTCTCAAACTGTCTGGCGTGAATTTGATTTATGACCGACTGAAACAGTTCTGCAACACTCCGGGCCACACATTGCGCATAATCACTACCACCTATTGCGGTGTGACCGAGGCAAAAGCGGTGCAACGTCTCGCCTCGCTGCCAAACACCCAAATCAAGATATCGTATCAAACCGACATTGAGCGACTCCATGCCAAGGCCTACATTTTTGAGCGCCAATCGGGCATGAGCACCGCCTATATCGGTTCGTCAAACCTCTCCAAATCGGCGCAATCCGATGGCTTGGAGTGGAACATCCGTGTTACAAATGTGGAAAATCCCCACATCATCAAAACGGCGCTCGCAACATTCGACCGCTATTGGGATTCTCATAACTTTGAGGATTTCAACGAGGGTGGCATAGAACGTTTTTATGAGCAGCGCAATCTTGCCAAAAGCAAGACTGTGAAATTTGATAGCGAGGGGAAGCCGATAATAAATATAGCGTGTAAGTACACCATTCTGCCGCATCAAAAGCAGATACTTGATAAACTGCAGATTGAACGCGACCATGGCGTGACCCGGAACCTAATTGTTGCTGCAACCGGTACCGGCAAAACCGTGGTGTCGGCCTTCGATTTTCAGCAGTTTAAGCGCACCTTGAACCGTGAGCCGCGATTGCTTTTTGTGGCACATCGTGAGGAGATTCTCACACAGTCGCTCAGCACATATCGCTCGGTGTTGGCCGATTGGAACTTTGGTGACCTCTGGGTGGGACGACACCGCCCGGAACATCTTGATCGACTTTTCATCTCAGTACAGACGTTCCAGTCGCAATACGACAAGGTTTTCAGCCGTCTCTCTCCCGACTATTACGACTATATCGTTATCGATGAGGCTCACCACTGTGCCGCCGACAGCTATCGTGCCATTATCGACCACTTTAATCCGCAAATTCGCCTTGGCTTAACCGCTACGCCCGAACGTGCCGACAATGTCAGCTTGCTACCCGATTTCGATAACAAAATCAGTGCCGAAATCCGACTGCCGAAGGCGCTTGAGGAGGGGCTGCTCACCCCGTTTCAATATTTCTGTATCAGTGACCCTGATACCGACCTCTCCGACGATAGTTTGATGTCGGGCCAACGCTACATCTCGTCGAAACTGCTCGAAAAGCTGTGCACAAAACACCGTGTGGAACTGGTGCTACGGAGCCTCAGCTACTACTTGCCCGACGAAACACGATGCCGCGCGCTGTGCTTCTGTGAAGATAAGAATCACGCCATCTACATGGCGCGGAGCTTGTGTGAGGCCGGACTTCGGGCGCAATATTTGATTGCTGACAGCCCCGACGACCAACGTGTGAAACTAAACAAGCAGTTGGCCGACGGTCGGATTAACTACCTCTGTGTGGTTGACCTTTTTAATGAGGGTATCGATATCCCGGAGGTTGACACGGTGCTATTCCTACGCCCCACCGACAGCTTGACCATCTTTTTGCAACAGTTGGGGCGCGGACTTCGTTTGTCTCCGGGGAAGCAGGCGTTGACTGTTCTCGACTTCGTGGCGCAGCTAAACCGCAAATTTGACTATGCCGGACGTTTCCGCAGCCTGATGCTACGCCCCGATAAGAATCTTAAAGAGCAGATTGCCAGCGGATTCACGGTGCTCCCTTACGGATGCTCAATCCACCTGGAGGAGAAGGCGCAACAGATGGTTTTGGAAAACATTTCAGCAGCCATCTACAACCGTCGTCGACTTATCAACGAATTGCAATCATTCGGCTACACGCCCACGCTCGGCAATTTCATCGAGCAAATAGGGCAGGACATTCGTTTGATTTACAAGGGAAACATGTGTTGGACACGTTTGCTGCGCGAAGCCGGTAAATGCCACTATGTTGACGATGAGAACACTCGTAGCTTTGAGCGCGGGCTCGGTTCACTCCTACACGTTAACACCCCCGATTACCTGAAATTTATCGAACGGGTGATGGATGCCGATGGTGACATCTCATGTGTGGAGCGCGACGAACAACCGTTTGTGGTGATGCTCTACTATTCGCTGTTTCAGAAAACAATCACCAAACTCGGCGTGAAATCTATCGCTGAGGCAATGAGCCGATTGAAACAATATCCGCTGTTTGTGAGTGAGATAAAACAGTTGGTGCAATATCTGTTTGCCAATATCCAAACCAAAACCTTCAAAATCGGGGCCGGGATGCCGCGACATCTTGAGCAATACGGCCTTTACACGCGCGATGAAATCATGGCACTCTTCGGCTACCAAACCGCCGAAAAGGATATGCAGAGTTTCGGCGTGTTTAACGTCAAGGAGTATAACACCGAACTGCTGTTTGTCACCCTCAACAAATCGGATAAAGACTTCTCGCCAAGCACACAGTATGACGACTACGTGATTAGTGAACATAAATTTCACTGGCAATCGCCCAACAACGAGAGCCACACCGGCAACGGAGCGCGGTTTGTGCATCACAAGGAAACCGGGAAACGATTCTTGCTGTTTGTGCGCGAAGAGAAGAAAGATGGCTATGGTAACACACAGCCATTCTATTGCTTCGGATTCGTTGACTACATCAGCTCGCGTGGTGATAAGCCCATGAGCATTGAGTGGGAACTGCAGCAACCGATTATGCCGCAGTTTCTGAAAGCCATCTAAGAGTGGATGTCCCGAGCCATCAAACGATAGATGTCCCGGGCTGTCTAATGAGGGGTGATGTTACAAATTCTGCTTCTAAAGTGCCTGGCGACTTTGATTACTCGCTGTAATAGACGCGACGTACGCGCGGACTAACGGCGGTGAGGAGCTCGTAGGGGATGGTGTCGAGTGCCTCGGCAA
>CAZDIC010000043.1:0-1573 GCA_964505395.1 uncultured Alistipes sp.
CAATCTCCTCGTCATTACTATCAACCAGCATCAGCGTTGCAGGATAATTTTCATCGGCGCTGTGTGGTGTCAATGAGGTCGATATAGTGAACGAAGCACCGCTCTCCAAATCACCGATATTTTCCAATTCCTTCACCTTACCATTATCAATCAGACGCAATGAGTAGGCATCGGCAGCGACATCACAACCGATATTATCGAAACTGAAGGTCAAATCAACACTATGATTAACCATCGGGAAATCGCTAACGGTGTAGGCAGTTGGGGCAAAATCATAAACGGTCTCTATCGGTGTGCCACCATATATGTTATCAAGATAGACATATCCTGCAAGGAAGTTGATGTAGAAATCGCCTTCCGGCATAGTGTAGTTATACTCCTGCCAAACTTTTACGCTTGATGGGAAATCGCCCGTAGTGGTATACTTGAGGTGAGCCACATCTGTCCAATTAAAACGGTCGGTTGAATATTGCACTTGTAACTCACCACCATTTTGAGTTTGCCTGGCTGCAATAAAGTGAAGCGTTTCGCCCTCATTGAAATGGAGCTTACACGTTTGAATGGATGTGAGAGGTGATTGCAATCCGTTTACCAACACATACTTATTATTGGTAGATGTGACGGGATTTGATGTTACCGACCATTTTGAGCCGTCAGGCATATACCATCCGTCGGGCACTTTGTTATCCTCAAAGTCGACAAAGTTAACACCGGCAGGCACCACATTGCCCTTCATATTGAACGCTGCCGACACATTAGTGTTGCTTTCAGGTAGCAGTTTCCGTTCGTCGTTGGCAAATACAAGCTCAACCTTACCATCAAAAGCTCCGGCCACGTCACCGGTTACGGTTACGGTTTCCACAATCTCCTCATCATAGTTAAGAGTGTAAGGCAAGTTGCCGCCAACAAGCTTTGAAACGGCAACTCCGTCGGGCAGCGATACCGATGAAATAATCATCGGAGCAGCCCCAAGATTCTTAAATTTCACCTCACATGAGCGCGCACCTTGGAATGTGTCGAAGTCATACGTCTTATTTGACTCTTGCAGATTCCACGATGGATTTTCGGTTGTCCCGGTATTATATCTAACCTCAGGAGTGAAACGGTAGGGATAGCACCACACATTGGAAGTTCTTTTACTCGTTGTGCCATATTTAACAGTCAACGAGAATGATGTGTACACCGAGCTACCGGTTGGCTCCGGCACGGTGTATTCCAGCGGTGTGTCGAAGGTATAAGTTTCACCAACAGCGATGTCGTCGGTAATTGTATATTCCACCGCCTCTCCGCCTGTAAACGACGGAGTTATGGAGAATGTACTGCCGGCCGGATACGTCACATTACCTGTGTTGGTAAACACAATCACCGGGTGTACGGTGGCCTTTTGGTCATCGGCCAAATTGATGCGTTGATTTGCTTCCTCAGTCAACTCAGCCGAAGTAAAAGTTAATTCTAATTTGTCGGGCATCATGGCATAGTCGGCCGAGAACTCGTCGATGTAGCAATACTCCAAGCGCAGACCGACACGAGTATAGTCTGTAAGCGACAAAGTCAGTGGGTCAGCCTGCCAAGA
>CAZDIC010000043.1:1673-10492 GCA_964505395.1 uncultured Alistipes sp.
ATTCAAAACAGCTGCCGGTTAGTTTCTTGGTTATATTGAAGCTTTTACCAGTTCGAGCTTCTGAATCGTGCTATTGTTATTTGATTACAACCTTTTCGGCCTTGCCACCGCAACGGCGGATGTAGATGCCGGGCTGCAGGTCGTTGCCGTCAACAGCCACACCCTGAAGGTTGTAATAGGTTTCAATGCCGTTGTTAGCGTCAACAGCAACATTGCTGATGCTTGATGCGCCTGAGAAATGTTCGAAGTAGAAGTCATCGAAGAAGGCTACATAACCGCTGATGGTGGTTGTGTGTTTCAAACCAACGTAAATGTTCTTACCTGCCCATTTCGAGAGGTCAACGGTGTACTCGGTGAACGATTGGTCGGCACTGTAAGCCAATTCTGTTTGCGACTTGGCTTTTTCGGTCATACCTGCCACGGTGGGATCGGTTGTGCTTACCCACACCTCAAAGTAGTGAGGAAGGAAGTCGTTGTAGTCGTCGGTTGTGCCGTAGCTCTTACCGAAGAAGCGGAACTTCGATTCTGAAGTTGCCGACAACAGCGGTGACACGATCCAGTCCTCAGCGTCGATGTTCTCGGTCTGAGTGCGGAAGGCGGCAAGGACTTTATCGCCCGAGTGGGGATAAACGTTACGCCAATCGGCATGGTCGGAAGTTACATCAATTACAATGTAAGCGAATGCTTCACCACGATGGGGCCATTTGATAATTGACGACATCACAGTTGCCTGTTTGTCAACGTCGATTGTGGTCAAGCCTTCGGGTTGAAGTGAACCGAACTCGTCGTTTTCAAAGCTGTAGTAGCGGATATCATCGGCGAGGGTTGTTGCGCTAACGGGGAGACTTACCGAAACGCCGTTGGTGAAGTTGACTGTCATTGTTGATGCCACTTCGCGTGCGAGAGTGCCGGCGTTGTAGGTGATAACAACCTTCTGAGCCGAGTTGGCATCGAGTTTGGTGTCGGCCTTAAGGTCAGAGCTGAATGCGCTGTCACCGAATGTTACACTCTTAACGGTAGCAGCTTCGGTTGAGCTGTTAATCAAGTAAACCTTGTTGGCTGAGTTCAACGAACGGCCGTTGTTAACTTCGCCTGCAGCCCACTCGGTTGTGTTGAAGTAAACAAACGATGAGTTTGAGCTTGATTGCAAGGTGATGTTATCGAGACACAAGCCGCGACGTTGGTTAGCGTAAACAAGGTCGTAACGCCAACGCAGTTGAACGATTTTGCCTGCGTAGTTCTTCAATGAGATAGCTTCGCGATCCCAATACTCGCTGTCTTTCGAGATGAGTTTGAGAGTGGTCCATCCGCTACCGTCGTTGATTTCGAAGTAGCTTACTTCGATACCGTCAGATTCGATAGTTGTGTTGGTTGATGCACCGGTAGTGTCTTTCGACAGAGCTGCGGGAGGATTATTACCCCAGAAGAATGTGATGGTGATATCATCGTCGGCGGGGAGCACAATCTCGGGAGTTACGAGAGTTGCCTCGGTGCCTGAAGTGTTACCTTGAGCGAAAGCACTCTGTTTGCCATCGTAGGGTGAAATCTTGGTGATCTGCCATTTGGTTGAACCTTCGTTGATAACGTTCCAACCGAGGGGCAGTTCATTGTCGCGATCCTCAAAACCTTCGAAGTGGGGGAATGTTTTGATGCTCTGGTCGTTCATTGTCTTGAAGCTCCACACATCAACATCAGAGGCTTCGCCATAGCTGTTGCAAGGCACAACCTTCCAGTAGTATTTGGTGTTGTAGTCCAAACGGGGCGCAGCGAGAGTGGTGCCGGTAACGACCTGTGAGTCGATAAGATCGAAAGTGTTAGAAGCTGTGCCGAGCGACACTTTGTAGCTTTCGGCAAACTGTGCTTCCTTCCACGAGAGCACCAGAGAACTGTTAACAACATCGGTGGCATTATCTGCCGGAGTTACGGGCGATGTAGCTACCGGAGCAGATGTTGCGCCATAGAGCGGCGGGAGCACAACATCATCGAGGAAGAATGTTGTGTACTCGTAGTCGTAAGTGGTAGCATCAAAGTCGGGGATGTAGTAAACGAACTTAACGTAGCAGTTGTCGCTGTCGGGAGCGCCGAGGTCAACGGTTGCCGTTACGGTTTCATTATATGCGGTATTGGTCCAAAGTGCGTCTGACCAAGTTTCGCCACCATCGGTTGAAAGGTAAACCACAACGTAGTTTTCCGGTTCGTAAGTGTCGTCGGATGTTTGATCCCACTGGTCGAGGTAGCGGAACGACAAGGTGTAGTTATCAGAACCCGAGAGGTCGAGGCGCGGAGTGATAAGTTCGTGTTTCTCCTCCTGAGTAAGGTTTACGTAAGCGCACCAGTCACCTGCAAACGATGATTGCAGAGCTTTCCAGTTACCAACGCTTGTCCAACCTACAGGCGGGAATGTGCCACCCTCAAAGCCTTCATAGCTATAGCCGGTGGGCATGATTTTCTTTGTACCCTTCAAAGTTACCGACACCGGAGCACCACCATCGTTGAGGTTGAAAGTCATGGTTGCTGTCGGCGCACCGGTAAGTGTGGGGTTATATCTTACATTGAAGCTGGTTGATTCACCTTTGGCGAGTTTCACACTTGTGGGGTCAATCTTGGCCTCAAAGTCGCTGCCTTCCAAGCCGGAAATGCTGCTGAGGGTCAAGGTGCCTACACCAACGTTTTTGATGGTGAATGCCTCAGAGTTGCTTGTACCGCCAACCCATGTCGAGGGGAAAGTGTAGCTCTTGGTTGCACATTCCAACACGGGAGTTGTGATACGAGAATATTCCTCAATGCTGATATCATCAATGGTTACAAGGTTGGCATATCCCTTTTCAAAGGCGTTCTTTATCCAAACGAAAGCAACATTGATGGTCTTGCCGGCATAGTCGGAGATGTCGAGCGTTGACGATGTTGTAGGCCAGTTTGAGCTGCCGGTCCACGGATATGTAGATGTTGAATTTCTAACCGATTGCTCGTCGGATGAAATGAATATGGTTTCCCATTTAGTGGAACCGGCTTCGCGAACCCACACCTGGAAATCGCTGCACGGATTGGTGATTGTTGCAGCGTAGGATGCTTGCCACAACAGGTCTAATTTATACTCCTTGCCGGCCGGGAGTGTGATGTTTTCCGAAATAAGCGCTGCCGTGCCTTGCGTTTCTCCATCAAAGTCAACGCCACCACCTGCAGCCGATTTTTTACTTGACAACGAGGCCGAAGTGATATCCCACGTTGTTTTTGACGAATTGCCGGTAGTTTCTACCGTCCAACTCCCAAGATCGCCTTTGTCAAGGCTCTCGAAATCTTCAGTGAAGATAGGTGTAGCACCCCAAAGCGCTACAGTCGAGACAACCATTGCAGTTGTTAAAAATGATCTCTTCATGACTGAATTAAAAATGAATGAGTGAATATTCCTATTTTTCTCAATTGTGTAAAATACTCGGAATGGAAAATTCTCCATTGCAACAGAGAACTGAATATCTAATATTCTATAAGCAGATTGAATGAATAATCCTTTTATATTCTAACCTTCAGAGTATTATAATCCTTTATTTTTGATGCACAGATTATTTGCTGCAAATTTACACCTTTTTTTCGTGAGACAAAATCTTTTTGGCAAATATTTTTACCAAATTGCCAACATTTATCAAATCACAGCAACAAAATGAGAGCGAGTTTCACTGAAACCCGCTCTTTTAGCCAGCAAAATGCTGTTTATTGATATTTATTGCTATCCGGCGCCGATATTGCTCGGATATAAACCGTCTGTCAAGAAAGCGCTTTACGGTTGCGATATTCAATAGAGGTAAAATATGGATATGTTACACAACTATCCTACAATACATTGCACTGCCATCACGTGCTACATTGCACTGCCATCATGTGATACGTTGCCCTGCGCCTATGTGATTATCACTCGGCAAGCAATCGCAACGTCATCCGGCGAGCAACCGTAGCATCACTTGGCAACCATGCGAACCTGTGCCGACGGATTGATTTTTTTACCCTTAAATTTGGTTTTGATATAGTTAATGAGGTCGTTGTAGAGGATGTTGTCGCTCTTGGCAATAATGGTGCCGTGGGTAAGCGGTTCCATGTAGTCACCGCCCTTGGCCAGATAGTCGATTGTCGCCACGCGATAGGTCGCATCCGGGTCAAGCTGCTTGCCGTTGATGGTAATCGACTCACACTTCTTGCTGTCGGCATTATAGGTCACCGCTACCCCACTGCTCACTCCGTCACCGTCGCGCGAAGCCATCACATCGAGGGCTGCAGCGAGGTCGCTACCCTTCAGTTCTTCCACGAGTATGCGGTTATCAAACGGTTGCATCATGATAATCTGCCCCTGAGTGACGTCGCCTTTGGGAAGACTGCGGCGAATGCTACCCTTATTTATAATAGCAAGGTCGACCTGCTTGTTGAGTTCACGGCCTCGGTTGTAGGCGAAATCGCTTAGGAAGTTGAGCAACGGAGCCTCGTTGTTGCTCAGTTCTTGGGCACTTGTGCCGATTTTCACGCCCATCATCTCGTCAACGCCACGACGATATGGCGCGAGGATGGAATCGATTGAGTGGTCGACACGGCTATCCAAACGCGAGTCAATGTCGATTTGCTTCAGCACGGGACGGGCCTCGGGTGCGTCAAGGTCGATGGTAATCTCGGTGAGCTTTGCACCGCTCTTGCCGTTTTGTGTCACGGGAATATCGCGACCAAGACTATTGGCCACCCACTCCTTGCCACTTCCGGGGGCAATTACCGTGTGGCTGTGGCCACCGAGAATAAGGTCGATATCCTCCGACGCTGCTGCTAACTCGCGGTCGGTGGGCGACGGCACATTGTCGTAGCCGATATGAGTAACGGCCACCACAAAATCGACCTTCTCGTTGTGTTTGAGGTGCCATGCTGTGGCGTTGGCGGCCTTGATGCCGTCGAGATAGGTCACACCATCGTAGTTTCCTTCCGAAATCATCCCTTTCGGATTCAGATTGACGGCAATTATGCCCACACGCTTGTTGCCGATAGTGCGGATATCGTAAGGCTTGAAGTAGGGTTCAAGTGTGCTGCCTGTGAGGTCGTAGTTAGTGCTTAGCCATTGAGCTTTGCTCTGCGCAATGTTCTTTGCCAAGGCCTCCATGCCGTTATCAAATTCATGATTGCCAAGCACGGCATAATCATAGCCGAGAAGGTTCATCATCTGCATTTCAGCCTCACCGCCATAGATGGTAAAAAATAGAGTGCCCTGCACCGCATCGCCCGAGTCGATAAGCAACACATTGCTGTGGGCGGCGCGAATGCTGTCGACAACCACTTTGCGACGTTGTATGCCACCCAGCCCCTTGTCGTTGGGGTCGATCTGACTGTGGGTGTCGTTAGTTTGTACAATCACCAATTCTTCGGCGAAAACGCCCGTGCAAACAGCTGCGGCACATGCTGCAGCAACAAATAGTCTTTTTACACTTTTCATAACGGTAGGGATTATCTCAATGGAATGACTTTTCGGTAGCCGGCTACTTCGATGAGGCCGCTCGCTTTGCTTGGCCAAACGGTGGCTCCTGCATCAAATCGAGCATCTCCTTCGAAACGTTAAACACATCGTAGGGCTCGGTCGGGCGCAACGGAGCAAACCAGCGGAACTGTTGCAGATAGAAGATTTTCTTCTTTGCGAGATATAGCGGAGTCATGGTACCCGAGGTTTCGGGCCACATTTTCATGCGCTCAATTTTGCGGCCGTTGAAGTCGGCTGCCATAAACGAACTCTCCACATTCGCTATTTTATTATATGTGGAATCGTTCTCCTGCGGCAGCATAATGGCCTGCACATTGCCGCTCACGTCGAGGTGTTTCAACGACTGCTTTTCAAAGGTGGCAAACATCTCCTTGCCGGCAAGTTGGTTGTAGAACTCCTCGTCAATCCACTCGGCCATAAAGCCGAAGTTGGGCAGACGGGCCCAATCGGCCGTAGAGTCGTTTAAGTGCACCTGTATCACATTACCGAAAATCTGACGGTCGTCGCTCCACACCACCGGGTGATAGTTGAGATACAGCATCGAGTCGCTCTGCACCACGGTCATCGAATCGCAAAGGCCCTGCAGGTCGGAGCGATAGAAACGCACGTGGGGAGCACCGACAATGTGGTGTGTGGTGTCGGCCGGCACGATTGTTGAATCGGGCAACAGCGATTCGGGGGTAATCACCAGACGAGTGCGGATGGTGTCGGCATGCAGGTATAGGGTGTCCTGCGCCGACGAGTATTCACGAGCCAAAGCACGGCCGGTGACCATAGCGCTGTCGGCCACCTCAAAGTAGTAGCCATAATCGCCGGTGAGCACCACCTTGTTGGTGGTATCGGTCAACTCGATATTGCCGTAACCCTCACCGAAACCGATGTTTTTGTCGTAATAAAGTGTATCGGCAATCAGGGTGTTCCCGTTCGACGCCACCACACGCGAGCGATGGTATAGGTCGGCCTGCGATGTCTCGGTGTTATACACGCCACTGGTGGTGTAGATTGTGCCGTCGGCCGAAACAATGGTTGAAGTGGTGTCGAGGATTGCTATGTGCGTGAAGGTGTTATACAGCATCTCATCGGTGAAGATGTCGAGTGTGTCCTTGTTGTTGGTGCTGTGCAGGTGCACATCATCGCGAAACAGGGCGTCCTTACTCGTCGGGCTGTATTCACCGTAGTAAGAGGTCAGTTGGTTCTTCTTATCGTTGAGCACGCCACCCACTTCATAGAAACCGAGGTCGATGGCCATATCATAGTTGAAGATGTCGGTAGTGAGAGTAACATCGCGGTTAATCAAGCGCACCTTTTTGCCGGGGTCGGCATAGAGCACTGCCAACTGTGATGTGTCGGAATATTCCAATTGGTCGGCATAGACAAACAGGGTGTCGCCCTGCTGCATTCTCACATTACCAAAGGCTTGCACAGCGCCGGGATTGCTGTAGAAGTTGGCGCTGTCGCAATACATAAACATATCCCCCTTACGGAACATCACATCGCCCACCACAATTTGGTAGTCGCTAAACTGGTCGGTGCGCAGCTCTGCAGCTCGCTCCAGGAAGATTTTGTTTGCTTGGTGACGGTTGGCATGAGGAATTTGCGGACGTATGGCCATGGTGTCGGGCACACGCAACGACTGCGGCACCTTGTGAGTCAACGTTTTCTGCGGTGTTGACTGCTTGGCGGCGGCAAATATCGACATGAACACCAACAGGATGGCCATGGCGAAACCCGACAGCAAACTGTTCTGTCGGCCGATGTGTGTGTTATTCCCTTTCATTAACCGTTATTTCGTGGTTTTAACCCAACCGGAGTTGCGGAACTCACAGTTGCTCCAATTGTCCTCAATTTTCACGTATGTATCTTTGATTTTCTTGGTCAACCACTCGTCGATCATCTTCTGACGGGCGGAATTCTCATACATACCCTTAATAACCTGATAGTCATCCGAAATGTTTGCCTTGTGAGCGGGGATGCGGGCTGTAAGTTTCACGATGGCCACAATTTCGCGGTTGCGTTTCGGGTCGGTCATGATGAACGCCTGCGAGATGTCGCCCACCTCCATGTTGTTGACCACCTTGGCAACTTCCTGGGGCAGCTGCGACATTTCAAAACGGGTGGTGTTGGTTTCCTCGTTAATCATCTGGCCGTGGTTGTTGCGGGTATCCTTGTCCTGCGACACCAATGTGGCCTCCTCAAAGGTGAATTTGCCGTTGCTGATATCGGTGCGCAACGAGTCGAGGCGGTGTACGGCGTTGGTCAGTTCGGCATCCGACACGTGGGGGCGAAGCAAAATGTGACGGGTGTTACAGCGGTCGCCACGTTTCTCAATGAGCTGAATGATGTGATAGCCATACTGTGTCTCAACGATTTTCGACACCTTCTTGGTGTCGTTGAGGTTGAATGCCACGGCGGCATACTCCGGTTCCAAGTTGCCACGGCCCATGAAGCCGATTTCACCGCCACGCACACTGCTACCGCTATCCTCCGAATAGAGGATGGCAAGCGTGGAGAAATCGCTTTCACCACGGTTCACACGGTCGGCATAGTCGCGCAGACGGGCCTTCACGTCGTCGATTTCCTGCTGCGGAATCTTCGGGTTTACCGAGATAATTTCGGCTTCAACCTGCAACGGGATATACGGGATTGAGTCCTCGGGCAACGAGGTAAAATATTTTCTAACGTCCGAAGGGGTGACCTTCAAGTCCTTCGAAATGTTTTGTTGCACAGTTTGAATGCGATACTGATTGCGCATGCTTTCGGCCATCTGTTGGCGGAATTCGGGCAACGGCTTGCGGAAATATTCCTCAACTTTCTCCTTCGAACCGAGGTTGGCAATGAGGTAGTTGATGCGCTGCTCAACCGCCTGTGTCACCATTGTTTCCTGCACCTCCACCGTGTCGATGTCGGCCTGATGGAGAAACAGTTTTTCAACAGCAAGTTGCTCGGGTATAACGCAATAAGGATCACCATTAATACTTGTTTTCTCGTAGAGTGCCTGCTGATAAGCTTCTTCAATTTCACTTTTGTAGATAGGCTGGTCTCCGACCATCCACGCTACTTCTTCGACAATGTTATTATTTGCTGCTATGGCAGCCAATGCAAGTGCAGCACAAGCCGCAACGCATGATGTAGAACGTAATTTCACGTTGGTAAAGCTTTACAAAATGAATGGTTCGGCAATCAAAGTTGCCTCTGAGTGTTGGTTTCAACTCACAAAGTTACATTTTTTTTTCTAATTAAAAGGTTAAAAGGAGTGAAGAGCTAATTTCGCCGCTCCATCCGCCTCCGCCACTCCCACCTCCGGCGCAAACCGCAAGGC
>CAZDIC010000044.1:0-6127 GCA_964505395.1 uncultured Alistipes sp.
TGGCTAATGAAACACTTCATGTCGAACCACTTTATGTGGAATAACAGCTTTGGCAAGACACGTTCACTGCGACTTGGAGGTGAAATAGCTATCCCCTGGACACGCACAAAACTCAACGTGGCAGTGGAGAACCTGCAGAACCAACTCTACTTCGATGCCAACGCTTTGGCAGCACAATATGATGGCAACATACAAGTGTTTAGTGCCACACTCACTCAGAACTTCAAATTCAGAGCACTACACTGGGACAACATGGTGACCTACCAAACCACCACACGACAAGATATCACTCCTATGCCACAGTTAGCCCTTAACAGCAACCTCTACCTGCTGTTTAAGATTGCCACCCTGCACGTGCAACTCGGCTTGGATTGCGATTACTTCACGAAGTATAAAGGCGTGTCGTATCAACCCGCCACCATGAGTTTCTATAATCAACGGAGCATTGACGTGGGCAACTACCCGTTTATGAATGCATATATCAATTGCAAACTTGCAAAAACAAGTTTCTATGTGATGGTATCACACGTAAACCAAGGTTTGACCGGCACGAACTATTTCTCAATGCCCCACTACCCCATGAACCCTCGCAAGTTTCAGATGGGCTTGTGTATCGACTTTGCAAACTAAGCAACGACGACTCTCCTAACCACACATAAAAACAACTCTCCATGTTTCAGAAGCTACAACCGAAGAAAGGTTCGGCAGCGCTTTACGCATTGCTGATAGTCATTGCCGTTGGAGTGATGATTTCTCTTAAAGAGTGCTCAGCCAAACGGCTACCGCCACGACAGGAAAACATTGCCGGTGGCGACACCCTGAATGTGGCAATTGAAATATCACCCATGGGACTAACCACCGAGGGCGACACGCTGTCGGGCGTCTATTACAACATGGTGCGCGACCTTTGTAACCGTCATCACCGCCAAGTCAAGTTTCACCCTTTCACACAATTGGAATCGGCACTCGCAGCCCTTGACGAGGGGAAATATCAACTTGTGGTTAGCGATATACCCATCACTGCCGAACTCAAAGAACGTTATCTGTTTGTAAGCCCGCTCGGCATCGATAAGCAGGTGCTTGTGCAGCTGCGCGACAGCGATGGCACTGTGGCCATCAAGAATCAATTTGACCTTGCCGGCAAACATGTAACCGTGCCGGCCGGGTCGCCGTTTATATCACGGCTCCAAAACCTATCGCATGAAATCGGCGACACCATCTACGTGCAACAAGACAGCGAATACTCCTCCGAACAGCTAATCATACTCACTGCCCTTGGAGAAATTCCCAACGCTGTGGTCAGTGCAGGTGTTGCCGGCAAACTGCTGCCATCATACCCCCAACTGGATGCTTCGCTTGAAATATCATTCAACCAATTTCAAGGATGGGCACTCGCCAAAAGCGACAGCACACTATGCGACACCATCAATCGCTGGCTGCAAAACTACCACCAATAATCCGACATCAATAAATCAGGACACAATATAACAACAGAGCGCGAATCCAAACGGAAACGCGCTCTGCGATTGGTATTATCCCGAGCGTTAAACGCTCATGAAACGACTTATTCAAATTCGATAAGCGGAGCATCTGTACCAACCACTTCGTCGGGTTGAACAAACACACGCTTAACGGTGAGGTCACGCTCGGCTTCGAGGTCATTTTCCATCTTCATTGCCTCGTAAACAAGCATTACTTGACCCTTCTTAACAGCATCACCGGCCTTAACGTGGATTTCAATGATGCGACCACCCATCGGTGCGCGGAACACTTCACCGGTGATAGGTTCGTTGTCAACCGGTTTAGCCTCGGCAGCAGGTGCGGGAGCAGCCTTCGGAGCTTCCTTGGGTTGTTTTGCCGCATATTCCTCTTCACGACGATTGCGGAGGAACTTGTTGGCAACGTTCGGAAGAAGTTCAACGAGCAATTCTTCCTCGGTGTTAGTAGCGAGTTTCACACCACCCAGTTCAGCAACAACGGGGATTTCGGGTTTCTTGTATTTTGAAACATCGTAGGGGTGTTCAATGGGGTCACCTGTGATTTTCTCACGGAAAGCCGGGTCGATGGGAGCCGGAGTATGACCGTATTCACCCTTAACCAATGAGATGAATTGGTTAGATGTATTAGTGTAGTCGGGGTTACCTTTCTTGCGGTCGATAGCCAAGTTTACAGCCTGAGCGCCTACGATTTGGCTGGTAGGAGTTACCAAGGGCACCAAACCTGCATCGCGACGAACCTTCGGAATCAGCTTCATAGCATCGTCGAGAAGGTCTGACGAGTTAAGAGCTTTCAACTGAGCAACCATGTTAGAGTACATACCACCGGGAACCTCAGCTTCTTTTACCAACAAGTTGGGTTTCGGGAAACCGAAGTAAGCTTCGATAGCGTGGCAGTTCTCGAGCATTGCATCTTCATCACCGGCCTTGGCAGCAGCGATAGCCTTGTCGAAGAGGGCGTCGATATCGGCAGGCAGTGTGTCGGTGAGCGGGTTGAACTTCTTGGGGAACTTATCCTTGTTAAGGTCGAAGTCGGCAAGATTGCGACGGATGCCTTCCAAACGGTCGCGGATTTCGCCAACCTTTTCCATGTTAACATCAACCTCGATTCCGAGTTTCTTACAGAACACGTAAACGAGTTCGATGGCGGGAGCTGCAGAACCTTCACCAAAGTACCAAATGTTGGTATCGAGGATGTCAACACCGTTCATGATAGCCATAACCGATGAAGCCAAACCGTAACCGGGGGTGCAGTGGGTGTGGAAGTCAACGGGAACCTTAACGCTTGATTTCAACTTGCTGATAATTGAAGCGGCACGCAACGGATTTACGAGGCCGGCCATATCTTTCAAGGTGATAATCTTAGCGCCGAGGCGTTCCATCTCAATAGCCTTGTTTACGAAATACTCATCGGTGAAGATTTTCTTGGGAGCAGCGGGAGCAGCTTCTTTCTTACCGAAGAGCGATGCAAAGAAGCCCTTCTTTTTAGCAGCAACCGGCTCGGCATCTTTCGGGTCAACAGTGTAGCAAACAGCAGCGTCGGCGATACCACCAAGTTCGTTGATCAAGCGAATTGATTCCTTAACGTTGTCGATATCGTTGAGCGCGTCGAAGATACGCATGATGCTAAGACCGTTTTTGATAGCAGCCTTGTAGAAACCTTCAAGCACGGTGTCGGGATAAGGCACATAACCGAAGAGGTTACGACCACGTGACAATGCTGAAAGATACTGTGTGGGGCCTTCAGCCTCACGTATAGAGCGAAGACGCACCCAGGGCGATTCGTCGAGATAACGCATTACAGAGTCAGGAACAGCACCGCCCCACACTTCCATAATGTAGAATCCGGCCTCCTTGTACAAAGGCAACAGCGGGTCGATGTCCTGCTGTTTCAAGCGAGTAGCAAACAATGATTGTTGACCATCGCGAAGGGTTAAGTCCCTAATTTTAAGTTTCTTATTTTCCATAACCTAAAATATAATAGTGTTTTTTAGGAGAATTTGCTTATTCGTATGATTTACACACATTGATAATTCTTTGCGAAATTACGCATTTTTTTTGAATTATCAATAGGATTACGCATATAACTTGCTTACATTATGCTTTTGAAGCATTGTGAGGCATACACTTTTGGAAACAATGCATAACAGTCGCAAAACTGAAGCGATATGCATAACGAAGAGTAAGATTTTTTTGTTACCTTTGTGGTGGGGAATACAGATTTCACACTCTTTCTCCAACTTTCACGCTCTTTCTCCAACGAATAGCAAAATGCAATGGTCAAAAAAATTGTCACACTTTTAGTTATCCTAATCGGGATAGTTTCGATGCAGGCTCAAAAGCGAGAGCCTGTAACATGGTCTGTATCCGTAACCGAAATCGGTGAGAACGGAGCAACAGTGACACTTGCTGCGGCCATTGAAAAAGGGTGGCATCTTTACGGGTTGCAACTCCCCGACGACGGGCCGCATGCCACATCGGTAACATTTGACCTACCCGATGGCGTTGCCCTGGATGGAGGTTTAACTCCCTCACACGCTGCCGTTGAGAAGTTTGATGCGATTTTCTCACTAAATTTACCATGGTGGGATTCAGATGTAACCCTAACACAGCGCCTAACGGTAAAAGACGGCCATGCTCACGACATTTCGGGCACAATACGGTTCCAGGCTTGCAACGGGCAAACATGCATAGCTCCGCAACGCGTACCATTCAACATAACCCTACCGGAATACAGCAATCCGACAGCCGGCACAAGCGAGGAGACAATGCAGGAGCCGGAGTCGGAACAAGTAAACAACGCAGTTAAAGATAATTCTGACGCAGATAATTGGCAAGCCACTCCGATTTTCGATGAAGACACCGCTATTGACGCCACACACATCTCACCATGGGTAATATTTTTGTGGGGCCTTGGCGCAGGCTTCATCGCATTGCTTACACCATGCATTTGGCCGATGCTCCCCGTCACCGTTGGCTACTTCAGAAAAAAAAGCAAACGCTTTAAAGGGGTAATCGAGGCGATTATCTATGGATTAGCCGTCACGCTCATTTATTGGACAATCGGCGTAGCATCAACAGCGGTGCTTGGCATCAGCAAAGTTTATGAAATAACAACAAGCATTTGGGTGAATGTACCCATCTTTATCTTGTTGTTCAGTTTTGCAATCTCGTTTCTTGGTGGCTTCACGTTCCGTCTGCCATCATCGTGGCGCCGCAAAGTTGACAAGAAAACGCATATGGGCTACAGTATCGGTGGCATTATTCTTATGGCACTAACATTGGCCATAGTGTCGATACCGAGCACATGCCCCATTATCGGCACGCTACTATCTGAAGTGGCCACCACACATCAGCCGGCAGCGCCCATGATAGCAATGGCAGGATTTGCCATAGCAATCTCCATACCATTCACAATATTTGCATTCTACCCTTCGGTGTTGCGCGAAATGCCCACATCCGATGCGACTCTTAACATAGTGGAAGTAACAATCGGTTTTGTGGTGTTAGCCCTGTCGCTCACCTTCCTATCAATTGCCGATAGTGCCTATCACTGGGAGATTCTCAACCGAGAAGCATTTTTGGCCGTGTGGGTGGTAATTTTTGCAACCCTGAGTTTGTATCTGTTCGGTAAACTACACCTATTGCATAATGCCACAACTCGTCGCATCGGCATACGACGCCTGCTATGCGCAATGGCATCACTCAGTTTTGCGCTCTACCTGCTGCCCGGCATTTTTGGCCGTTCAATAGCCGGCATCAACTCAATCTGCCCGCCAATGACCACCAACCGTGTCAGCTTCTACAACCACACCGGCATCGAAGTGTTTGACGACTACGACACCGGCATGAAAGCTGCAGCCGAAGCTCATAAACCGGTGCTGATTGACTTCTCGCAGCTCAACAATTGGGATAGTCGCGGCTTTGACAACACCACATTTAACAACGAACTGATTTGCAACAAAATCAGAGACAACTTCGTGTTCATCCGTCTGATTATCGACGACAAGACTAAACTTCCCGAACCGAAAACAGTCGAAATAAACGGAACCACCAAGCAGGTGTATCGAGTTGGCGAAGCATGGGAATGCCTGCAAACAACCAAATTCGGCATAAACAAGCGACCGATTTTGATAGCCTTAGATGCCGGCGGCAACCCGATTGGCACACCGCTAACGGTAGATAGCAGCCAGGCGCAACTCAACGAATGGATTAACCGCACTATCGCGGAACACAAACATCGCAAATAGAACAACCAACAATATGGAACAACATAGTCGACAAGAAAAAATTGAAGCACTCGGCAGAGTTATCGATGTGCTTGACACACTGAGGGTAAAGTGCCCTTGGGATGCAAAACAAACCAACGAAAGCCTTCGCGAAAACACTGTGGAGGAAGTTTTTGAATTGTGTGACGCCTTGATTGACGGCAACGACAACGAAATTAAGAAAGAGTTGGGCGATGTGTTGCTCCATGTTCTCTTCTACGCCAAAATTGGTGAGGAGAAAGGCGCATTCGACATTGTAAGCGTGTCAGACGCATTGGCAACTAAACTCATCTATCGTCACCCGCACGTGTATGGTAATGTTGAGGCCGACACCTCGCACCAAGTTGAAATGAACTGGGAGCA
>CAZDIC010000044.1:6227-8716 GCA_964505395.1 uncultured Alistipes sp.
TGTATGGTAATGTTGAGGCCGACACCTCGCACCAAGTTGAAATGAACTGGGAGCAATTGAAGCTAAAAGAGAAGGATGGTAACCGCAGCGTGTTGGCCGGTGTGCCCCGTGCCCTTCCCGCCCTCATCAAGGCCTACCGCATTCAAGAGAAAGCCGCTCACTCGGGTTTCGATTGGGAAAAGCCGGCCGATGTGTGGGACAAAGTGAAAGAGGAGATTGGCGAATTCTCAGCCGAGGCTGCCAACTTCACCGACAAAGACAGCATCTCGGACGATTGCAAGAAACGCATGGAAGCAGAGATGGGTGATGTACTCTTCTCAATCATCAACGCAGCACGCCTCTATGGCATACACCCTGAAAATGCGCTTGAACGCACCAACAAAAAATTCATCTCACGCTTTAACTACATGGAGCAACATGCACGTGAAGATGGCAAGAAGTTCAGCGACATGACCTTGGATGAGATGGAAGCTTATTGGCAAGCCGCCAAGCAAACCGAGGCTTAACCAACGACAACACAAGTTCAAACCGCAACCTATATATAAACCATAAAATCAGGAAACGATGAAACTAACAAGATTGGCAATGTCATTGATGTTATGTGGAGCGTGTGTTGCAATTGGCTCACCACTAACCGCAACAGCGCAAGTAAGCCAACTTGATGCCGACATCAACATCATTCCCGACAAAACAACTAAGACGGAGAACGGACTATGCGTTTCACTATGCATAATCGGTTTACCCAACACGACACAACGGATTGACGACATCGACTTGATGATGGACACAAAGAAGGTGAAAGCCACAAACGTTGATGGCATCGAGTTTGAAAAAGAATTTACCATTCCCGACGACGGAGTGCAAGTAATCGACATAGAGTTCCCTTATCAAGGAACTCTGCCTAAGACAGCTCGCCTAATATTCCACACCGCAGTCGGTGACATAGAGACCCCCGCACGCCAATAATCCTACTGCATTCCCACCAAAAGAAACCTAACAAAATATGAAAGTGTGTGTAACAGAGAAACCGAGTGTAGCCCGCGACATTGCATCCATCTTAGGTGCAACCACAAAACGAGACGGCTATTTTGAAGGTAACGGCTACAAAGTAACCTGGACCTTCGGGCATCTGTGCACACTTAAAGAGCCTGCCGACTACACCGAATATTGGAAACGATGGTCGTTAGGCTCTCTGCCGATGATACCTCAAAAATTCGGTATCAAGCTAATCCCGGTGGACAGCTACGAACGACAATTCAATGTTATCAAGAGTCTTATTGCTGAAGCCGATGAGGTTATCAATTGCGGTGATGCCGGGCAAGAGGGTGAACTTATTCAACGATGGGTGATGCAGAAAGCCGAAACTCGGTGTCCGGTGAAACGATTGTGGATTTCATCACTAACCGATGAATCAATCAAGGAGGGCTTTCAACAACTGAAACCGTCGGCCGATTTTGACAACTTGTATTATGCAGGCCTGTCGCGTGCCATCGGTGATTGGATATTGGGCATGAACGCAACACGCTTGTATTCGCTGAAATATTCCTCACCGGGCAAAGTGCTTTCAATCGGACGAGTGCAAACACCGACCTTAGCACTCATTGTACAACGCCACAATGAGATTACCAACTTCAAGCCCGAGGATTTTTGGGAACTGAAGACAGTTTATCGCGGTGCCACCTTTAACGCCACCGCCGGGCGATTCAACAATGAAGCTGAAGCCCAAGCGGCAGCTACACGCATAAGTAACGACCTATTCACAATCACCGACGTTACAGAGAAAAAAGGGAAAGAGGCCCCGCCACGCCTGTTTGACCTGACCTCTCTCCAAGTGGAATGTAATAAGCGCTGGGGGTGGACCGCTGACGAGTCGTTGAAACTCATACAGAGCCTCTACGAAAAAAAGGTAACCACCTATCCGCGCGTTGATACCACATATCTCAGCGATGACATCTACCCAAAGATTCCAACCATACTGCGACAGATGACGCCGTATGCGCCCATAACCGCGCCACTGCTCAACGGGAAGATTCCAAAGAGTAAAAAGATATTCGATAATTCAAAAGTTACCGATCACCATGCCATCATCCCTACCGGCCAATCTCCGTCGGCACTGCAAGGGAACGAGCGATTGATGTATCACCTCATCGCCCAACGATTTATCGCAGCCTTCTACCCCGACTGCGAATTTCTGGCCACAACGGTAATGGGTAAAGCCGCCGATGTGGAGTTTAAGGCTTCGGGCAAGGTAATCACCATGCCGGGATGGCGCACCGTGTTTGGCAAGGACGCTGAAAAAAGCGAAGGCGACAATTCCGACGACAAACTACTACCCCCTTTCACCAAGGGAGAAAGTGGCCCTCACGAGCCATCAATACTCAAGAAGACAACGCAGCCACCGAAGTATTACACCGAGGGAACCTTGCTGAGAGCAATGGAAACCGCCGGCAAAACCGTTGACGATGAGACACTGCGTGAAGCGATGAAGG
>CAZDIC010000044.1:8816-10179 GCA_964505395.1 uncultured Alistipes sp.
ATGGAAACCGCCGGCAAAACCGTTGACGATGAGACACTGCGTGAAGCGATGAAGGAGAACGGCATCGGACGTCCGTCAACACGTGCCGCCATCATTGAGACCCTCTTCAAGCGCCATTACATCTACCGTCAGCGCAAGAACATAATGGTGACACAGGCCGGAATCGACCTCATAAACACCATCACGGAGGAACTGCTCAAAAGTGCCAAACTGACAGGATTATGGGAAAATAAGTTGCGCCAAATTGAACGTGGCAACTATAGCGCACCGGCATTTATCAACGAGTTGAAAATGCTGATACAGGAGATTGTAACCAACGTGTTGTCAGACAACTCCATGCGCAAAATTGCCATTGAGGACGATGAGGCCGACAAGAAGAAAACCAACAAGGCCGGCAAAGCCGATGACTCCGATAAAGAGAAGAAAAAAACGCCCGCAAAACGTAGGCCGGCAATCAAAAAGCTCGAGGAGATTGTGTGCCCGATATGTGGCAACGGCCACATCTTGAAGGGAAACTCGGCCTACGGATGCTCAAAGTTTCGCGAGGGATGCACACTGCGTCTGCCCTTCACTGATTTCGCCGACACGCTCACTCCGGCAAAATTGGCAGCGGAGATAAAGAAAAAATTTAAAACGGCAGCTAAAAAAGCATAGCTACCAAACACGATATCATTACCGTAACGATGATGAATGATTTGATTCAATGGATAGCCGTTATTGCAATTATTGCGATTGTGATAGTGACTATTATAAAAAAAATCATTAACTTTCGAAACAATTTGCGTAACGACGACGGGCCATGTTGCAATTGCAGCGGAAACACGTCGACATGCGGTTTGCGTAAGCGAAACAAACAAGCAGATTGTCAACACATTAACAACCCAAACGCGAACAACGAACAAACAATAAACCATGGATAACAAGTCGTTTCAGTCACAGTTATCACAACGCTTGCGATGCGACAACGCCGCTACAACACGTCTGCTCGAAGGCTTCGGAGTAATTATTCGGGAGCAATGTAGCAACGCAGCAAAGGTGGCACTCCCCGGCTTCGGCTCATTTGAAGGAGCGAAACACGATGAGGAGGTTATAACCGACCTTGCAAGCGGGAAACGAATGTTATTGCCGCCATCCATTGAGGTGAAATTCAACGTCGGCAGCATGCTAAAACGCAAAATAAAGGAGGCACGCAAATGAAAACGATGCCACTACCTGAAATCATTACCACCCTTGTGAAAATCAACGGGTGTAGCGAAGCGTTGGCCTCATCGTTTCTCAACGAGTTCACGCAATTAGTGGCCGAAGGGCTTGCCAACGACGGCAGTGTCACCGTGAAAGGTATCGGCACATTTCAACTCATTGA
>CAZDIC010000045.1:0-10058 GCA_964505395.1 uncultured Alistipes sp.
ATCTCATCGCCATCTTTTTTTGCCAAAAGAAATTGTGCTTATTTATCGAATTTTTCGTTGATTGGGCTTATTTAAAGAGAGTTCCCATAGAGTGGAGCACTGCGGGCCATCCACTGAGATGGGGATTGGGAGAGGGGCGCCGGACATCCACCGAGAGAGAGGAACACTGCGCCGGGAACTTATTTGCGAGGCTGTCGGCCCTTTTGCTGTGGCGGTTGGGGCTTGTGGCCTTTCTGCTTGGGCGGTTTCTGGCCCTGATGGTGCTTCATTCTATCCATCTGCGAGCGCTCAATCTCATAGAGCTTGAGAATCTGCACTTGGGTAAGGAATTTGCTATATTCCTTATAATACTTCTCCTGCACCTCATTAAACTTTCTGAAGCTTGTGAAGCGCGACGACAACTCTTTGCGTGCTTCATCCTCGGTGAGAGCGGCTCCGTTACGTTTCTGAGGTTTACCGGGTTGCGGTGCGAACTGCCAAATCTCCTTCTGGCAGTTACAATATGTTGTTATGAACTGCTTTGTCGTGTTCTTGTCGAGCTTCAAAGCAGTTGCGATATGTTGAGCCTGTGCTGCCGCAAACTTTTCGCGAGAGTCGTCTTTCCCGGCTGCAAACATCGACATCGAGATGAATATCACTGTCAGTGATAATAATATATGTCGCAGATTGGTATTCATACTGGTGTTTTTTTAGTTATTATAGCTGATCGGAGATATATGTCACATCTTGATATGTGTCGAGCAAATACTCCTGGTCCTCATCAGAAAGGTTGGCAAACGCCTGCTCCACTGTCAGTTCCTGAGCATTTACCTGCGCTGAGGGTAACGCCACTGTTGTCACAATAACGATAGCCGCTACTGCCGCCACAGCTGCGCACACACGCAATGCCTTGCGCCACACGGGCAGTGGAGCAACCCGACGCACCGTTGCTGCCGGCATCCCCACCTCCTGCGCCACCGCAGCCTCAAGGTCATCAAAGAAACCCTCCGGCACACGATACGGCATCTGTTTTCCTATCTTATTGAAATCAAAAGCCATAGTTTCAGTCATTTGAATTCATGTAATCAATTATCTTATTTTTTGCGATGTGATAGCTCATCTTGGCGTTGGCCGGTGTTGATTCCATCACCTTCGCAATGTCGTTATAGTCTAATTCGTCATAATACCTCAACGTGAAAGCAAGTTTCTGCCGCGGAGGCAACTCCTGTATTGCACGTTGAAGTTTCACGGCCTCAACGTTGGAGTAATCCACATACTCATCGGCACACACATCAACATCATCAATGTTGCAAGCATCGAGCGATGTCGCCACATCACCGGCGCGTTGCTTCACCAATCGGATAGCCTCATTTGTGGCGATGCGGTAAACCCATGCCGTGAGCGAATCCTTGTTGCGAAGAGCATCGAATGATCGGAAAATCCTCACAAACGTCTCCTGAGCCGCATCCTGTGCATCATTATGAGAAACTACAATGCGACGAATGTGCCAATATATCGGCTCTTTAAACCGCGTCATAAGCAGTCTGAAACCCTTTTCAGGGTTCTCGCTCATCTGAGCCACGATTTCATTGTCGTCGATTTTCATTTCTTGGAGTATCCTCTTACGCTGATGAATGATGTTTTGTCGGTTTACTATTAAGACACATCTCCGATGTAAAAGTAAAAAACGATGACCGAAATTTTTCTCATCGCCATTAGATCATCACGTTTTACACACAGCCGTGCCACTTCCACTCTCTGGCACAAAAAAGCTCCGGCCAACAACTGTGACCGGAGCCAACGTTTAACACTTAAAACATTCTAATCATGAATGCATCAGTCATATCTTTACGTTATTGATGTCGCTGTGGCAGTGCCGAGTGTACAGCCTCAAACGAGTCGGCTATCACGCGAGCACGATCGGCCTCATCAACAGGCGGGGCAATCGGCTTGTGGATTGTCAGACGGATTGTTCCGGGACGAGGCACAAATTTGGTGCGCGGCATCACATCGAAAGCACCGTCGATTGTGATAGGTACCACCGGCAGATGAAACTCCATCGACAACTGATAGGCACCCTTGTGGAAGGGACGCATCTTCCCGGTAAAGGTGCGCGACCCCTCGGGGAACACCACCAGCGACATGCCGTTTTGCAGCGTGCGCTCAGCCTTAGCCATAGTGTCGCGTATGGCTGTCGGTGATGAATTGTCAACAAAGATATGTCCTGCCGCAGCACAACTGACTCCCACAACCGGAAATTTCAGCAGACCCTTCTTCATCATCCACTTGAAATTGTGGTTGAGATAACCATAGATGGAGAAGATATCGTAGGCTCCCTGGTGGTTGGCAACAAACACATACGATGTGTTGTCGGAGATATTCTCACGACCTGTCACCTTTATCCTGACGAGCGTAACGGCGAGACATATACGAGCCCACACGTGAGCAGGCCAATATCCCCACCATCTACCACCACCAAGCAACGACCCCACCATGGTCAGCAGGCCGCACACGATGGTTGAAACAACAATCACCGGAGCTGCCACGCAAAGCAGAAATATCCAATAGAGAATCTGTAGCAGTACCATACAAACGACTTAACTATATGTTACCAAGCGAACATGGGGCGATCGGCCATCATGGTGTTAACCTTTTCACGCACGGCAGCGATTACAGCGGTGTTCTCGGGGTTTGAGAGCACGGTGTCGATCATTTCAACAATGTCTCCCATCAAATCCTCTTTCACACCGCGAGTGGTGATTGCCGGAGTGCCCAGACGGATACCCGAGGTCAAGAAGGGTGAACGGCTGTCGAACGGAACCATATTCTTGTTAGCGGTGATATCGGCTTCAACGAGCACACGTTCGGCCACCTTACCGGTAAGTTCTGGGAACTTGGTGCGAAGGTCAACCAGCATGCAGTGGTTATCGGTGCCACCTGAAATAATCTTATAGCCCTTGTCAATCATAGCCTGAGCCATAACAGCTGCATTCTTCTTCACCTGCTTCTGATACTCTTTATATTCTGGAGTCAAGGCCTCACCGAATGCCACAGCCTTAGCTGCAATAACATGTTCGAGCGGGCCGCCCTGCACACCGGGGAACACAGCCGAGTCGAGCAACGACGACATCTTGCGAATCTCGCCTTTCTTGGTGGTTTTGCCGAAGGGGTTATCGAAGTCCTGACCCATCAAGATGATACCGCCACGCGGGCCACGCAGAGTTTTGTGAGTGGTTGATGTTACGATATGAGCATACTTCAACGGATTGTCGAGCAAACCTGCAGCAATCAAACCTGCGGGGTGAGCCATGTCAACCATAAAGATTGCGCCAATCTCATCGGCGATTTTGCGCATACGAGCATAATCCCATTCACGCGAGTAAGCACTTGCACCGCCAACAATCAAACGGGGACGTTCGCGGAGAGCAATCTCCTCCATCTCATCGTAGTCAACCAGACCGGTTTCCTCTTTCACGTTGTAGCCAACAGCCTTAAACACTAAGCCGGAGAAGTTAACGGGGCTCCCGTGTGACAAGTGGCCACCGTGGTCGAGGTTCATACCCATAAATGTGTCGCCCGGTTTCAACACCGACATGAACACAGCCATATTGGCCTGAGCGCCCGAGTGAGGTTGCACATTGGCATACTCGGCATTGAAAAGTTGCTTCAAACGGTCGATGGCCAACTGCTCGGCTTCGTCAACCACCTGGCAGCCGCCATAATAACGGTGGCCGGGATAGCCCTCGGCATACTTGTTGGTGAGACACGAACCCATGGCCTCCATAACCTGGTCAGACACAAAGTTCTCTGAAGCAATCAGCTCTATACCCTTTTGCTGGCGCTGATGTTCACGATTGATGATCTCGAAAATTTGGTTGTCGCGTTGCATAATGTTATTGAATTATGATTTCTATTTCTTCTTTTTCATCACCGAATAGCCAAACCGCCCCACCTGTGCACCTTGAGCGTAATAGTGCCCGTGAGTGTAGTTTATCAGTCCGGCCTTTTCAAGTTGGAAAGCATCGGTCTCGGGGTCAAACAGGCTCTCATCGGCCAGCACATTCACCACCTCGGCGATGAACATGTCGTGAGTGCCGAGCGGCATCACTGTCTTTACCTTACACTCCACACACACCGGAGCCTCCTCCACATAGGGGCAGCTCACAGCCACACCCGGCTTCGGAGTCAATCCGGTCTCGTGCCACTTGTTGTAGTCACGGCCCGAGCGCACACCAATCCAATCGGTAGCACGTGCCATCGCCTCGGTGGTGAGGTTGAGGGTGAATTGCATATTCTCCTTAATCAACCCGTAGGAGTAGCGCGACGGGCGCACCGAGATGTAACACATTGCCGGGTCGGAGCAAATGGTTCCCACCCATGCAACAGTTATCAAGTTGGAATGTTCTATCGAGTCGCCACAACTCACAATGATGGCCGGGAGGGGCGAAATCATCGTGCCGGGACGCATACTTCTCTTCATCGGCTTTATCAACTTTTGTTTAAACCTCAAAGGATATTGGCCTTGCCGTTTGCCACAGTGTGGTTGCAATAGTGGCAACGGATGTGCTCACCATCCTCGGTAACCTCAAACACCGTTTGCATCGGTTCGTTGTTGGTGATGCATTTGGGGTTGTCGCATTTCACAATACCCTTGATTACCTCGGGCAACTGTACACGACGTTTCTCCACCACTTCATAATCACGGATGATGTTGATAACAGCCGTTGGAGCCACTAAGGCGATGCGATTCAACGTAGCCTCGGGGAAGAAAGTGTCGGCCACTTTGATGATACCCTTTGTGCCAAGTTTCACGCTGTCGAAGTTGTTACCGATGGTTAGTTTTTGGTGAGTTTTCTCCAAGCCCAAAATCTTCACGCAATTAAACAGTGCCTCTGACGGTATATGGTCAATTACGGTTCCGCTCTGCAAAGCAGCCACCGCGAGTTCTCTTTTGTTGGTTGTCATACTGTTGTAGTTTAATGGTTCAACCGGTTATAGCTCTCGCGGATTGATGCCGAGAGCACGGCATATAAGCGCCTGACGTGCATATAAGCCATTGCGAGCCTGGTCAAAATAATATGCCTTCGGATTGTCGTCGACATCCTGATTGATTTCGTTCACACGGGGCAGCGGGTGCAGAATGCGCAAATTGTCGCGCGAGGTGTCGAGCATTGAGTTGTGAAGGGTGTAGAGGTCTTTCACGCGCTCATATTCCATGATATCCGAGAAACGTTCACGCTGCACACGTGTCATATAGATGATATCGCTTGAATCGATTACCTCGGTTGAGAAGTCGGTATGCTCCTCAAAGGCGATGCCCTGCTTGCGGCAAAATTCGATATACTCACGCGGCATTCTCAGCTCGTCGCACGCCACAAAACGGAATGTGGGGTTGAAATACTTCATCGCCATAAGCAACGAGTGCACCGTGCGACCATACTTCAGGTCACCCACCATGGTGATGGTTAAGTTTTGTAATGTGCCCTGAGTTTTCAAAATCGAATAGAGGTCGAGCATGGTTTGCGACGGGTGTTGGTTAGCTCCGTCACCGGCATTGATGATGGGTGTCTCCGTGACCTCGGTGGCATAGCGTGCAGCTCCTTCAAGGTAGTGACGCATGATAATCAGGTCAACATAGTTACTCACCATTTTGATGGTGTCCTTCAGAGTTTCGCCCTTCGACGACGATGTGGTTGAAGCATCGGAGAACCCGATTACACGGCCGCCAAGACGGTTTACCGCTGTTTCAAAACTCAAACGTGTGCGAGTGGAGGGTTCAAAAAAGAGCGTCGCAACCACCTTCCCGTCAAGGATTTTATGGTTGGGATGCTCTTCAAAATATCTTGCTGTCTCCAAAAGGGCCATTATCTGCTCTTTCGTGAGATCATCGATTGAAACCAGACTATTGGGATTCATCGGCTATCAGTTTTTTAGTTCATTGCAAAGGTAGCAAAATTTCGGCACTCCGCAACCCTAACCTCGCCAATTTTTCCGCCACAATTTCACCGCTGTCTGTTCACAAAAAAAGGTGCCCGCTGCAAATACGCAGCCTACCGGCGGGCAACAACACAACAACGCCGGGAAGTGTTGACCTCCCGGCGCTGCTACTCTAATCTATATTCGTTTGTTCAGTGTGTCGGCTTTTACGCTGTGAAAGCTTATTTAGCTTTCTTCAGCACCTTGTCGTTGATTTTTGCAGGATACTTCTCCTTGAGGCCTGCCACCCAAATCGACTCCAATTCGTTTTGGTAGTCACCGGTTACAGCACCACGCACATCGGCGGCCTCTTCGGGAGCATCGAGCACTTTGCCGCGGAATGCAAAATATGAACTCCATTTGCCTTTCGGTTCCGGTTTCTCAGCACCGAATCCGAGGTAGTCGGTGATGGCATTTTCACCTTGAGCGGCGATAACTTTTTCAGCCTTTACATCCTTACCGAAACGTTTGCGGAGGCTGTCGTTGAGAGTATCGTCAGAGGGGTTCTCGGTGTTGAGATAGTCGTTGGCAAGCTGGAGAATTGAATCGTTGGTAGCAAACACCACATACGATTTGAAGCGAGGCTTCTCCCATTTATACTTGTCGCGGTTAGCGTTGAAGTAGGCTTCCAAGCCCTCTTTATCCTGCTTGGCCTTTGACCAAACTTTGCGGTCTGACACCTCAAAGAGCAACATACCGTCGCGATATTCGTTGAGCAGGTTGCTATAGTCTTGGTTGTTCTCTGCAAGATATTGACGTTCGGCCTCAGCCACATTGTAGTCAACTGCGCTGTTCACGCGCGACTCAAACTGAGCGGCTTGCTGCTCGGCGCTACCGGCCAACGGTGCATTGATATCAGCCATAACCTCCGAAATAGGCAACTTTGTTTTGCCAACGGTGGCAACTGTCAAGTCAGAGGTCAAATATTTCTGCATGAGAGTGCTGTCGAGAGCACCGTTTTTGAGGATTTCCTCTTTAACAGCTTTTACGTTTGTGCTGTTCAAACCGGCTTTATACTTCTTGCGAAGTTCGGCAATGCGACGCTGACGAGGCAACTGTGCACGTTCATCGCGCTGGATAATAGTCTTCAAATTGGGTTCAACAACCGAGAACGAGTCAACCGGCTTCCAGTTGAGGCGTTTCACGATATGGTAACCGTAAGAGGTTTTGAACGGCTTCGAGATTTCACCGTTTTGCAACGAGAATGAAGCGCTCTCAAACTCGGGAACCATCTGGCCCGGGCCAAACCAATTAAGCTTACCGCCGTTGCGCTGTGTTCCGGGGTCTTCCGACTCGGCCTTGGCAACCTCTTCAAAGTCGGCACCGTTAGCAACCACGGTGTAGATTGAGTCGATGGCAGCCTTCTTCTTGGCGGCTTCCTCTTCGCTCAAACCTTGTGTAAGTTTCAAAATATGTTCCACCATCACCTGGCCGCGAGCCGGACGACGGTCGTTAACCTTCACGATGTGGAAGCCAAACGGAGTTTCGATAACCGGGGAAATCTCACCCACGGGAGTGTTGTAAGCGGCATCCTCAAAGGTGTAAGGCAGACGGCCCACCGGGATGAAGCCCATGTGGCCACCGTTGTTGGGCGCTGCACGGTCAATGGAGTATGCACGAGCAACTTCGGCGAAATCGGCACCGCCAAGGATAGCTGTGCGAAGTGAATCGAGAATCTCCTTCTGACGGGTGGGGTCGATGTTGGCGCCCTTGCTTGCTACCATCACATGGCTCACATCCACATCCTCACACATGTGAGAATAAACAGCGTGCAACAAGCTGTCTTCCACAGCTGTGCTGCGCAAATACGGCTCGGCAAGTTCCTTGCGATAGCCGTCAAACTCGTTTTTAAACGACTCGCTGTTGTCGATACCCTCAGCCTCTGCATCGGCCACCTTCTGTTTGTAGGTCACAAACATATCGAGGTATTCATCAATCGACTGCGGTGTGAGCTGCTGACTGTTGTTTTTGTGATACAAATATTCAAATTCGCTCAGGGTAACACCCTTTCCATTGATGGTCATCAGCTCAGGTGATTTAGAGCCTTTGGCCTGAACCATCGCTACCGCAGCTACCGCCAACGCCAGCGACCAAAGTCCTTTTTTCATGTGAAGTTATAGCTTTAACTGTTTCAAATCTTTAACTATGAGGGCTCACTAAAACGGTGTGCGCTCGGTGTAATTGTCGTTACACTACGATTATAACGTTAAACGAGCGGTTTTATTATCACAAAAAGATAAAAAAGCGACACCGCCAACAGTTTTCGTCGGCAGTGTCGCTTGTTTATACGATTTTATGTATCTATTATCGCTTGTTATCGCGAAGAAGCGCTATAATTGGGCGCCTCGCTGGTGATAGCCACATCGTGGGGATGGCTCTCGGCAACACCGGCATTGGTGATGCGGGTGAACTGTGCATGGTGCAGTGCTTCAATATCTTTCGCACCGCAGTAGCCCATACCGGCACGCAAACCACCGAGCATCTGGTAAACCACCTCGTAAAGCGATCCCTTGTAAGGCACGCGCGCAGCGATACCTTCCGGAACCAATTTCTTGGCGTCGGTTTCGTTTGCCTGGAAGTAGCGGTCTTTCGAACCCTTTTCCATAGCTTCCAACGAACCCATACCGCGATACGACTTATATTTACGACCGTTATAGATGATGGTGTCACCGGGCGATTCCTCAACACCGGCAAGCATACCGCCAAGCATTACGCTGTAACCGCCGGCAGCCAAAGCTTTCACAATGTCACCGCTATAGCGGATACCGCCATCGGCAATCAAGGGCACGCCTGTGCCTTCCAAGGCCTTGGCAACATCGTAAACAGCCGACAACTGGGGCACGCCGACACCGGCAATGATACGTGTGGTGCAGATTGAACCGGGGCCGATACCGACCTTCACGCCGTCGGCGCCATTCTCCACCAAATATTTGGCGGCATCACCGGTGGCAATATTACCTACCACAACGTCGATTTCTGGATACTTCTCCTTCACGGCGCGCAACACACCAACCACACCTTTTGAATGACCGTGAGCCGTGTCGATTACAATTGCATCGGCACCTGCTGCCACAAGAGCATCCACGCGCAACATCGAGTCGGCAGTTACGCCCACTCCGGCAGCTACGCGCAAACGGCCCAAACGGTCCTTGCAAGCGTTCGGTTTATCTTTTGCTTTTGTGATATCTTTATATGTTACCAAACCGATAAGGTGACCGTCAGCGTCGACCACCGGCAATTTCTCGATTTTATGGCGTTGCAAAATTTCAGCAGCCTCCTCGAGGTTTGTCGACTGTGATGTGGTAACAATGTTCTTCGATGTCATCACCTCATCGACTTTACGATTGAGATCGCGTTCGAAGCGCAAATCGCGATTTGTCACAATACCCACCAGGATATTGTTCTCATCCACAACAGGAATACCACCGATGTGATATTCTTCCATCATTTTCAACGCATCGCTCACGGTGCTGCCACGGCGGATAGTCACAGGGTCGTAAATCATGCCGTTCTCGGCACGTTTTACGGCATGAACCTGACGAGCTTGCTCCTCGATGGTCATGT
This sequence comes from uncultured Alistipes sp., assembly GCA_964505395.1. Taxonomy (GTDB): domain Bacteria; phylum Bacteroidota; class Bacteroidia; order Bacteroidales; family Muribaculaceae; genus UBA7173. The sequence goes on from CAZDIC010000045.1 coordinate 9,520, forward strand.
TTTTGTGAATCACACCAATGCCACCCTCACGCGCAATGGCAATAGCCATCTTGGCCTCGGTGACCGTGTCCATGGCCGCCGATACCAAAGGTACGTTTAGCGTGATGTTGCGTGAAAATTTTGTCTTGAGCTCCACACTGCGAGGGAGCACTTCGGAATACGCAGGTATAAGGAGGACATCGTCGAATGTCAGACCGTCCATCTTTACCCTATCTGCAATAAATGATGACATACGTTAAAGGCTTAAAAAATAGTGTCGGGATTTATTGCACGCAAAGATACAAACTTTTTTCCACACTTCCACACTTCCACCCCGCTTTCTCTCCGTTTTTCGCCACGATGGCAACCATATTGCGGGAGCAACGTAAAAAAGATGGATAAAAATTGTATCAGCAATTGACAACTCAACGACACCTGCCGATAGGGCCTCTCACCCCCCCAAAACAGCAGAGCATTATTGGGGTTGGGAGGCGGTGAGGGCAGCGAGGGCGGAGTTGACGCGGGCGAAGGTGAAGGTGGAGAGGACGGATTGGAACTTT
>CAZDIC010000046.1:0-3070 GCA_964505395.1 uncultured Alistipes sp.
CGATATGATCGCGGATTATACAACTTCCTGTTCATCCCCAAAGGGCAGTGGTCGTTCGGCCTGATGGCATCCTACGGTGAATTTAATACCAATGACGTGCAACTGTTGTCGGTGATTGACGATCTTGATTTGAAAATAAAAGCATATTCGCTGAAACCTTCAATAGCCTATTTCTTCAGGAACAACCAGTCGATAGGCGTGAGATTTAACTACACGCGCCAGGAACTTGACTTAGGCGGCTTGTCGGTCGATTTTAGCGACGATATTAATTTCGCAATATCTGATGTCAGTTACTATTCCACCACCTACACATCGGCCATTACATATCGCAACTATGTGGGTTTGAGCACCGAGCGTCGTTTCGGCGTGTTCAATGAGGTGGAATTGGCTTTTGGTGGCGGCTCATCGCGTTTCAAACGTTATTATGATGGCGAGATACGAGACACTCGCACAAACATCATGAGTGCATCGCTCAACTTCTCGCCCGGCGTGTGTGTTTTCATCATGGACAACGTTTGTTTCAACGTGTCGTTTGGCGTGTTTGGATTGAATTTCAAGCATGAACGTCAAACCACTAACGGCATCGACGAGGGCTCACGCTTTGCCAGCGGCGCAAACTTCAAATTTAATATTTTCAATATCAACTTCGGTATCGGCGTTTGCATATAACCCGATTGAAGGTTGATGTCAGAAATAGAAGATTATTAGAACAATGCAGAACGCAAGAAACATATATACAACGCTTTTCGGGCGCCGTGGCAATTGTGGCATAGGCAGTATTGTCGTGTTGCTGTTGTTGCTGTTGCCGCTGCTCAGCGCGTGCATTAAAAACGATATTCCCTACCCGCGTATTCAGCCCGATATCACCTCGATTGAGGCTGATGGCATGCTTGGCGCGGCTGAAATCGACACCGATAACCGCTTGGTGGTGTTGCGCTTTGATGAAACCGTTGATATTCAAAATGTGAATATCACGTCATATTCGTTAAGTGACGGAGCTTCGATTGTAAGTGGAAATCTCGACAGCCCTATCGACCTCTCGAAATACTATATTGTGACTCTGAAATACTATCAGGAATATGATTGGGTTATTCAGGGCGTGCAAAACATTGACCGTTACTTCACGGTGGAGAATCAAATCGGTGCAACCGTCATAGATGTTGCCGGAAAGCGTGTGGTTGTTACTGTGTCGGCTGATGCAGGCTTGGAGCAAGTGAAGGTGTTGACCATGAAATTGGGGCAAACCGGAGCCACACAAGCGCCCAACCTTGTTGGTGAAACCATTAATCTCAGCCGTCCGCAAGAGGTTGCTGTGGAGTGCTTTGGCCGCACCGAGACATGGACTATCTATGGCAATACGGTTGAGAGCACTGTTAACACGTTGAGAGTGGATGCCTGGACTCAGGTCGCTTGGGTGTATGGCTCGGCTATCGAAGGCCACGACAACGGTGTGGAATATCGTCAGCAAGGTTCAGATACTTGGATTAAGGCTCCGGATTCATGGCTTACGCACACCGGTGGCACCTTCTATGCATGCTTGCGAAACCTCGACCCGGAAACCACCTATGAGGCACGTGCGTATTCCGATGATGAAGCCGGATTGACTCAGACCTTTACAACCGATGCGCTGGCTCAGGTGCCAAATGCGAGTCTCAGCGAATGGCATCAGTCGGGCAAGGTTTGGAATCCTTGGCCCGAGGATGGCACTCAGTATTGGGACACCGGCAACAAAGGAGCCACTACGGCCGGCGACAGCAACTCAACGCCAACCACCGACACATCATCGGGCACAGGTCGTGCAGCCCGTCTGGAAACCGTATTTGCCAATGTGTTTGGCATCGGTAAGTTGGCTGCCGGAAACATTTTTGTCGGTCAATATATCCGCACTGATGGCACCAACGGAGTGTTGAGTTTCGGCCGCGAGTTCACTCAGCGTCCAACCAAGTTGCGTGGCTATCTGAAGTATAATTGCGCTACTATTAACTATTCAAACAGCGAGTATACCCAACTCATTGGTCAGCCGGACACATGCCACGTGTATATCGCACTGCTTGATTCATCGCAACCCGTTGAGATTCGCACGAATCCGAAGAACCGTCAGCTCTTCGATCCTAACGGCTCATCGGTTGTGGCTTATGGCAGTTTCCAAAGTGGTCAAACAATTCCTAACTATATTCCGTTTGAAATAGAGCTGGACTATCGCGCTACGAACCGTGTGCCCACATATATCATGATTGTGGCTTCGGCAAGTAAGTATGGTGACTACTTTACCGGCGGTGTGGGCAGTGTGCTCTATATTGATGATTTGGAGTTATTATATGATTATTAATCTCCCTCAAGGGAACCAAAATAGATTTGTGTTAGATTAAATCTGAATTAAGAAAATGGAAAAACTGAAAGCTATGGCCGTGGCAGCAGCAATGGCAACCTGTGCAACAGGTTGGGGCGCCACCAGTTATATGTTCGACAATCCCGAAAATCAAGCATATTTCGGGGCTCGCGTAGCAATGGATATTAGTTCCGCTGCAAATGGTGGCGGTAGCTACAGCAACCAGGCCGGTGTGTCGCTTGGTGCTGTCTACAATATCCCGATTATGATGAATCTCTATTTTGAGCCCGGACTGTCGCTGTTTTACAACTCGTTTGGCACTGCCACATGGAAGAACTATGAGCTTGATCCGGTTTATGATGAGAATGGCAACGATATCACACCTGAGGTGTTGTATCAGGTTGATGGCAATATCCGCAACTTTGGTTTCCGCATCCCGCTCAACATTGGCTATCACTTCGATTTTGCCGAGGACTTGAAGGTGAATGTTTTCACCGGGCCTCAACTTAACGCCAGCGTAACGGCTCGTTATCACCAAAATGCCATCCATGTGAAGAATCACGAGGAGGATGCTTTCAGCTACAGCTTATTCGGCACTCAGGGCTTCAAGCATTTCGACCTTCAATGGGGCTTCGGTGCCGGCATCACCTATCAATCTTATTATCTCGGATTTAGCGGTGCATGGGGCATAACGCACATGAAGAGCGCTACATCGCAGCTCAAACACGATCTCCGTCGTAA
>CAZDIC010000046.1:3170-6029 GCA_964505395.1 uncultured Alistipes sp.
ACCGACACATTCAGCGAACTGATGTTGCCGAGTTGCGGGATGGCGGCACGGGCATCACAGAAGCGGAGCACATCGTCAGAAATGCCAACATCTTCTGCACCCATAACCAGGGCTACTGGGGTGTCGGCATAGTTGTATGATGTGTAGTCGCGGCTTGATTTTTCAGTGGCGGCAACAATCATGTAGCCGTTATCTTTGAGGAATTTTACTGCATTCAGAATGCTCGTTTCGCGGCATACCGGTAGATAGTTGAGCGCACCGGCCGAGGTTTTCATTGCATCACCGTTAACACCAACTCCACCGCGACGAGGAATTACCACTGCATCAGCTCCGGCGCATTCACATGTGCGAGCAATGGCGCCAAAGTTCCTTACATCGGTGATGCCATCGAGCAACACGATGAAGGGCAGACGTCCCTCCTCATAGAGAATAGGCACCAAGTTGTCGAGACTTTCGTAGGTTACTGCCGACAGGATGGCGATTACACCTTGGTGATTTTTACGTGTGATGCGGTCGATTTTTTCACCGGGTACTTTCTGCACCAGCACTCCGTGGCTCTTAATAACGGTCATCAGCTCGCGTGCAAGGTCCCCCTTGAGGTCGCGATTCACCAAAACCTTATCAATTTCTTTGCCGGCTTCAATAGCTTCAATCACGGCGCGAATGCCGAAAATGTAATCCTCTTTTTCAAGCATAGTTGTCTGTTTTAATGCCACCAATCAGATGGCGTTATGTGTTTTTATAATTGTTGCGATTGACTGTGTTGCAGCAATGCTTTGGCGTTGGCCAGGGCAGCTTCGTTAACCTCCGAGCCTGAGAGCATAACCGCCAACTCTTTGATGCGTTGCTCAGTGTCGAGCTCCTTAATGCGTGTCACGGTTGAGTGTTCCGTATCCTCCTTAAACACTTTGTAGTGGCTGTCGCCTTTCGATGCCACTTGCGGCAGGTGGGTAATAGCCACAACTTGGATGTTGTGTGCAATTTGACGCATAAGTTCGCCCATCTTGTCGGCAACGTCGCCCGACACCCCGGTGTCAACTTCGTCGAAGATGATTGATGGCAATTGCATCTTATCGGCTACAATCGACTTTATAGATAGCATCAGACGTGAAATCTCACCGCCCGATGCAGTGTTGCCAACCGGTAGCAGCTGCTGGTTTTTATTGAATGCAAACAGGAATTCCACCTGGTCGATGCCGGTTGATGTCAGTTCCGTGTCGCGCACGGTGATTTCCACTTGCAGATTTTTCATGCCCAGTGGCAAGGCGCGTTCCTTAAGCAGTTCGCCAAACTTCACCGCCTCTTCATGTCGTGTTTGCGATATGGTTCCGGCAATCTCCAAGGCTGCTTTTTTGGCCTGCTTGGCTGCTATTTCAAGCGCTTGCAGGGTGTCGCTGCTACGCGCAATCCCCTTTAGTCGATTCTTTACATCATCGCGCACTGCAATCAGTTCACCAACCGTCTCCACTTTGTAGCGCCGCAGAAGGTCGTAGAGCTGATTCAAACGCTCCTCAACGTAGTTCAGTCGATCGGGGTCGCTGTTGAGTTGACGGTCGTAGGCGGCGAATGTAGCTGAAATATCTTGTATTTCCACCCTCACGGCGCGCAATCTCTCGGCAATGCTGTCGGCATCGTCAATGAAGTCGTTGAGCCGTTCGGTTTCGTTTAGTGCATCTTTAATGAATTGCTCGGCATTCTCATCACCCTCGCTTAGCGCCATTGTTGCTGCATTGAGCGATGTTTTCACATCGGCCATATTGGTTAGCAATTCGCGCTCATGCTCCAACTCCTCCAGCTCGCCATCAACCAATGCCGCTTCTTTCAGCCGCTGATATTGGAAACGGAGAAACTCTTCATCTTCCTTGGCCTGCTCAATCATTTTACGCTCGGTGCGGTAGCGTTTCACAGCTGCCCGATATGCGTTATAGGTTGTTGCTAATTGTTCAAGCTTTTCTTTGTTGCCGGCAAGGCAGTCAATTACTTGCAGTTGGTATGGCGGTGAAGCCAATAGCAGGTTTTGGTGTTGAGAGTGAATGTCGATGAGTTGCAGGGCAATTTCTTGCAGTGTGGTGAGGTTCACCGGACTGTCATTGACAAATGCTCGCGACCGTCCGTTAGGTGCCAATTCGCGACGTAGGATAATGGTTTCGTTATCCCAATCAATATCGTTTTGCTCGCAATAATCCTTTAGCCTGTCATGCCCTTCAACGGTTATCGATGCTTCAATGACCGATTTGACATCAGGCTTTCTCACAGCTTTGCTATCGGCACGTCCGCCTAACAGCAACCCGAGTGCACCAAGGATAATAGATTTCCCGGCACCGGTTTCGCCGGTGAGAATGTTGAGCCCGCGATGCAGCGTGATGTCGATGCTGTCAATTAGGGCATAGTTGGATATGTGGAGAGTTTGGATCATTTGTTCGTGCCCGCTTTAATTTGGTTTATACGTTTCATTTCGGTCGGGAACATCGGCGACAGTATATCCACCACTTTCTCGCGTTCGGTTTGTGAGGCCTTGGTGTAGACGTTGACCAATTCGTCAAGTTTTGCGTCCTTAAACATAGAAAGTCCAACCGACATGGCATCGGCATTGTAGACCTTTTGGAGCGATTCCACCGCCTCGGTGATTTTAGCGCGTCCCTTGTCGGGCGACATAAACATTTCATCAAGGCCGTTGCGGTGGTAAGTGTAGGTGAGGTCGCGCAACACACTTGTTGAAGGTGATGTGTAGGCGTCAAGAATGGCTGAACGGTTTTTCTTGTCCTCAAATGCCTTCCATCCGTTTTCGCCCGATGATTGTGCCATCTGCACCACCATTTTCAATTGCTCAAAGGCATCGTCGCCTCCGTGTGAGGCAAA
>CAZDIC010000046.1:6129-9989 GCA_964505395.1 uncultured Alistipes sp.
TCGTTGGTTGCATATTGGTCGTTGGTAAAGTGGTTTGAGTTCATGTATTCGCGCACGGCCTCTTGCAGAGTCTCAAACACGCTCTTATTTGAGCCTTGCACTTGCTCTGAATTTATGGTTACGTCGCAGTTGAGTTCTTGGCTGTGTGCAATGCACGGGAGCAACAACAACACAAGCAATGCTGTTGTACGAAGAATTCGATTTATGGTGTGACTTGTTCTCATCTGTTTTCAGTGCGGGGATGTAGAGTGTTGCCGCATTGATATTTAACGAATCACTTGCCGTTGATATTGCAAATTTGGTCAAGAATATCGGCAGCAACGGCACGTTTGCTCTTCAACTCAAATGCGAGTTTCTCACCGCTTGCTCGGAATAAGGTTATTTTGTTAGTGTCGCTACCAAAGCCCGCTCCTTTGTCGCGCAGCGAGTTGAGCACTATCATGTCGAGATTTTTGCGTTGCATTTTCTCGGCGGCATTGCTGATTTCGTTGTCGGTTTCCAATGCGAATCCCACAAGTAGTTGTCCCGCTTGCTTTTTGGCTCCGAGTGTCGCGGCAATGTCGGGGTTCTTAACCAATTCGATGGTTGGCACATCGCCATGCTCGCGCTTAATCTTCTTGTCGGCCGGATTTGCCACTCGATAGTCGGCCACAGCAGCACACATAACGGCAATGTCACTGTTGGCAAATGCCGATTCACTCGCATTGAGCATCTCTTGCGCCGATTCCACATTCACCACCTTTACACGGCTGTTGGCCGGCCGTAGTTCAACAGGGCCGAGGATGAGGGTTACGTCAGCTCCGCGCGATGCTGCTTCGTCGGCTATGGCAATCCCCATTTTTCCGGTAGAGTAGTTGCTGATATATCTCACCGGGTCGATTTTCTCACGTGTGGGCCCGGCTGTGACCATCACTTTTTGCCCCACCATGCTATTGTCGGCGTGGAAAAATGCTTTGACCGTGGCAAAGATGTTTTCCGGCTCCTCCATGCGACCCTTCCCCACAAGGTGTGAGGCCAATTCTCCTTCGGCCGGTTCGATGATTTTCACACCATCGGCTTGCAGCAGGTTGAGATTGCGTAGGGTTGATGGGTGGCGCATCATATCGAAATCCATTGCCGGAGCAATAAACACTTGCGCACGAGTGGAGAGGTAGGAGGTTACGAGCATGTTGTCGGCAACACCGTTGGCCATCTTTGCGATGGTCGAAGCGGTTGCCGGAGCCACAACAAAGGCATCCGCCCACAAGCCGAGGTCAACATGCGAATTCCATTGACCGGTATTGGCTGTAAAAAATTCGCTGATTACAGGTTTGCCGCTCAGAGTGGAAAGCGTTACGGGTGTGATAAATTCCTTGGCGTTAGGTGTCATTATCACCTGCACTTCCGCTCCGGCTTTCACAAACAGTCGCACCAAGGTTGCAGTTTTGTAGGCTGCAATGCCTCCGCTGATGCCTATAACGATGTGTTTACCTAACATTTCTTGTTGACGGGTGTATGTGTCGTGGTGGTCAATGGTTGATTGCGTTTTGCGCTTGGTGCTAACCTTAACGCATGCGCAGTTTGATGGCTGTCATTATGCGTTTCATGTCGGAGGGGAAGTCTCCCTGCATAATCCAACTGAAGTAGCCCGGGTCGGTGGTCAACACGTCGGTCACCAAGCGCCCTTTATATTTGCCGAAGTTGATTACTTCGCGGTGTTGGTTGTCGTAGATGAGGCGGCCCATCAGGTCAACATTGTTGTTTTGAGATGAGAACTCCGACAGTTTGTCAACATCGTTGGGCAGGTCGCTGTAGCGGTCGAGCTGAGCCTTCAACACTTCGTAGGTGGCACGTGTGTCGGCGTTGGCCGAGTGTGCTCCCTCAAGGTCTTTGTCGCAGTAAAACCGATACGCGGCAGTGAGAGTGCGCTGCTCCTTCTTGTGGAAGATGGTTTGCACATCGATGAAGCGTGGACGGGTGAAATCGAAGTCTACGCCGGCGCGTGCGAACTCTTCGGCAAGCATCGGAATGTCGAACTTGTTGGAGTTGTAGCCGGCGATGTCGCATCCCTGGAAGCTTTGGGCCAACAGTGCGGCCACATCCTTGAATGTGGGCTTGTCGGCAACATCGGCATCGTAGATATGGTGAATCGCTGATGCTTCTTCCGGAATGTGACGACCCGGGTTGATGCGCAGTGTGCGCTCCTCGTCGTGCCCGTCGGGGTAGACTTTAATCATTGAGATTTCAACGATGCGGTCTTGCAGTATATTTGTGCCGGTGGTCTCCAAATCGAAGAACATAATCGGCTTGGTCAAATTCAGTTGCATCTGAAAGTGTTGTTACGTCGTAGATATGTGTGCAACAGTTACTTAGAATTCTTGAACTGTCATCGGCATGAGGATAACCACCAATTCGGTGTTCTCAGCGTTCTCCTCGGGCTGGAATACTCCGGGGCGTGAGGGATCGGCCAATTTGAGAATCACGTTCTGCGTGGCGAGCACACCGAAGATTTCAAGCAGGTAGGCTGCGCAGAAACCGATAACCATCTGCTGGCCGGTGAAGTCGCAGCTAATCTCCTCGTGAGCAAATGTGTTCACATTGGGGTCGTCAACTTTCAATTCCACCTGAGTGGGTGTGAAGCGGAATTTGATGAGACCGTGACCCGGGTCAGCGCAAACCGACACACGACGCACTGCGGTGAGAATGTCAGAGCGGTCAACGGTTACGGTGTAGGGGTTATTGGTGGGGATTACGCGGTTGTAATCGGGGAAATTACCTTTGATAAAGCGGCAGTTGAGGGTGAGCGCTTCCGTTTCAAACACTGCACTGCGCGACGAGATGGTTACATTTACATCGGCCTCTTTTGAGAGCAGTGATTTGAGAATCACAGCGGGCTTAACCGGCACGATGCACGATGCTGTGATGCCGGGGGCTGATGTGCGGTCGATGTAGCGAACCAATTTGCGCGTGTCGGTAGCAACGAAGGTGATGCCATCCTCTTTGATATCCCAAAGAATACCCATCATTTGCGGACGGATTTCATCGGTGCCAACTGCGAACAATGTGTTCTCAACACCGCTGAGAATTTGAGTTGCCGGGCAAACCATCTTCAAACATTCTTCGGCTGATGTGGCTTCGATGGTTTCGGGATACTGAGCACCATCGAGTGCTACGATGTCGAAGTTACCACCGGGGAAGTTGATTTTGGTGGCCATGGTGTTTTCGTTGATGTTAAATTCAACGTCAACATCGGGGAGTTCTTTTGCCATGTCGGTGATGCGACGGGCATTGAGACAGAATCTTCCTTCTCCTTCAACATTGTTGATGGGCAGGCGAGCCGACAGGGTATTTTCCGAGTCTGAAGCTGTGATTTCGAGTGAATCCTCGGTTACCTTAAACAGAAAGTTGTCAAGAATGGTGATAGTGTTCTTGGCGTTAATCACTTTGCTCACTCCGGAGAGGGTGGAGTAGAGGGCTTTGCTCGCAACTTTAAATTTCATTTTATATCTGAGGTTTGTTTGTTTATTTGTTTGGTGGGCAAACGTTGAGTTTCCCTTTGTTTATCACGCAAAGATAATAAAATTACAGCAATTTTCAATCTTTGCAATCACTCTTTTTGCGCCTTGCGGCACTGCGGTTGTTTAACCGCATTTTGATGTGCCGCAAGAGGTGCAAATCAAGCAACCTTCTTGGTAGATAAGTGTTTCCTGACCGCAGTTGGGGCAGCGTTGACCGCTTGCTTTGGTGCCGTTGGGCAGATATTTCTTCAAGGCGCGTTCCACACCCATTTTCCAGGTGTTGATGCTCATTGAATCGAGTTCAAGTGTGCCCACAAGTTTCAAAACTTGGTCGATAGGCATGCCGTAGCGCAACACACCTGA
>CAZDIC010000047.1:0-9956 GCA_964505395.1 uncultured Alistipes sp.
TATATGGCAGTAAGAATCGTGGGAGTTGACCTCCCCCAGAACAAACGAGGCGAAATCGCCTTGACTTATATCTTCGGTATAGGCCGAAGCGCCGCAAAGACCATCCTGGAGAAAGCCGGCGTGGATGTGAACATCAAGGTTCAAGACTGGACCGACGCACAGGCCGCGAAGGTTCGTGAAGTTATCCAGGAAAATTACAAGGTTGAAGGTGACCTGCGCAGCGAGGTGCAGTTGAACATCAAACGTTTGATGGACATTGGTTGCTACCGTGGTATCCGTCACCGTAACGGTCTTCCCGTTCGTGGACAGAGCACAAAGAACAACGCCCGCACCCGCAAGGGCCGTAAGAAAACAGTTGCAAACAAAAAGAAAGCCACTAAATAATAAGGCTCAAGTTAAAAAAGCAATAAAATTATGGCAAAGAAAACAGTCGCAGCAAAGAAGAGAAATGTTAAAGTTGACGCAGCAGGTCAGCTCCACGTACACTCTTCCTTCAACAATATCATTGTGTGCTTAGCCAACAGCGAAGGCCAAGTTATTTCATGGTCAAGCGCCGGCAAGATGGGCTTCCGTGGCTCAAAGAAGAACACCCCTTACGCAGCTCAGATGGCCGCTCAAGATTGCGGTAAGATCGCTTACGATCTCGGCTTGCGCAAAGTGAAGGCTTATGTAAAAGGCCCGGGCAACGGCCGTGAATCAGCTATCCGCACCGTGCATGGCATGGGTATCGAGGTAACTGAAATCATCGACGTTACTCCGCTTCCGCACAACGGTTGCCGTCCGCCGAAACGTCGTCGCGTGTAATCACGCACTTGTTTGACATCATCTCAAACAAAGCGACAGAGATAAATTCAGATAATCTGTCGGCCCCCACGGGCAGCAGCCCGGCAGCGCCCGGCAGAAATCACACAAATTTTTATTTCAAAACAAAGAAATGGCTAGATATACAGGTCCCAAGACCAAAATCGCACGCAAATTCGGGGAACCCATTTTTGGCGAAGATAAGATTCTGAGCCGCCGCAACTTCCCCCCGGGTCAGCACGGTCAAAACCGTCGCCGCAAAACATCAGAATATGGCACACAGCTTCGTGAAAAGCAGAAAGCTAAATACACCTACGGTGTGTTGGAACGTCAGTTCCGCAACCTCTTCGAGAAGGCTTCTTCAATGAAGGGTATCACCGGTGAAATCCTTCTGCAGCTTCTCGAAGGCCGTTTGGATAACATCGTTTATCGTTTGGGCGTAGCTCCTACACGCGCAGCAGCACGTCAGCTCGTGCTCCACAAACATGTAACTGTTAATGGCAAAGTTGTAAACATCGCCTCTTATGCAGTTCAACCCGGCGACGTTGTAGGTGTTCGCGAAAAGTCTAAATCACTTGAAGTTATTGCCGATGCACTCGCAGGCTTTAACCACAGCAAGTATCCCTGGTTAGAATGGGATGAGAGCAGCAAGAGCGGTAAGCTCCTGCACGTTCCTACCCGTGAAGATATACCCGAAAATATCAAGGAGCAGCTTATCGTCGAGTTGTATTCTAAATAATCATAATTAAAATAAGATCCATGGCTATTTTAGCATTCCAAAAACCTGACAAGGTTGTGATGTTAGAAGCTAACAACTTCTACGGCAAGTTCGAGTTCAAGCCTTTGGAACCAGGCTATGGTATCACAGTCGGTAACGCTTTACGTCGTGTGTTGCTTTCATCTCTTGAAGGCTATGCCATTTCGGCAATCAAAATCGACGGCGTAAAACACGAGTTTGATACCATTCCCGGCGTCAAGGAGGATGTGACTAACATTATCCTCAACTTGAAGAAGGTTGACCTCAAACAAGTAACAGAAGATGCCGAGACAGAAACGGCTACCATCACAGTGTCGGGTCAGGAGGTGTTCAAAGCCGGTGACATAGGCAAAGCCCTCTCAGGCTTCGAAGTCCTCAACCCCGAGGAAGTCATCTGTCATTTGGATCCCAGCGCGAGCATCAACATTGAAGTCACAATCAATAAGGGCAGAGGCTGGGTTCCGGCCGACGAAAACCAAGTTGACATCCAAGATATTCACACCTTGGCAATCGACTCGATTTACACGCCCATCAAGAACGTGAAATACGCAGTTGAGAACTTCCGCGTTGACCAGAAAACCGACTACGAAAAGCTGGTTATTGAAATCACCACCAATGGTTCAATCCTCCCCAAAGAGGCTCTTAAAGAAGCAGCAAAAATCTTGATCTATCACTTGATGCTCTTCTCTGATGAGAAAATCACCATTGAAACCACAGAGTCAGACGGCACAGAAGAGTTCGACGAAGAAATCCTGCACATGCGCCAGCTTCTCAAAACGAAGCTCGTGGATATGGACCTCTCTGTTCGTGCACTTAACTGCCTGAAGAGCGCTGAGGTTGAAACTCTCGGTGAATTGGTAGTGTTCAATAAAACAGACCTCCTTAAATTCCGTAACTTCGGTAAGAAATCACTCACCGAACTTGACGAATTGCTTGCCAACCTTGGCCTTTCGTTCGGAATGGATATTTCAAAGTATAAATTAGACAAAGAGTAACAAACAACGATGAGACACAATAAATCTTTCAACCATCTTTCGCGTCAGAAAGCTCACCGCGATGCCTTACTCGCCAACATGACCATCTCTTTGATCATGCACAAGAGAATTTTCACAACTCTTGCTAAGGCGAAAGCTCTTCGCGTTTACGCTGAGCCCCTGATCAACCGTGCGAAAAACGATTCGATGGCAAACCGCCGCTTGGTTTTCTCTTATCTTCAGAATAAGGAAGCCGTTAACGAGCTGTTCCGCGAAATCGCAACTAAAATCGCTGACCGTCCCGGTGGCTACACTCGTATCCTCAAGACCGGCAACCGTCTTGGCGACAACGCTAAGACCTGCTTCATTGAGCTCGTTGACTACAACGAAAACATGCTCAAAGAAAAAGCAGCCAAGAAGTCGGCTCGCACACGTCGCAGCAAAAAGTCTGCAGCCGCTGAAGCTCCCGCAGCTGAAGCACCTGCAACCGATGCTGCTGCTGAATAAGCAATTGTTCGTAACAACAATAGAAAAGCCCCATGCACCCATCGGTGCGCGGGGCTTTTTTCATTCCTTTGCCATAGTTTGCAAAAAAATTACTACCTTTGAGGCCTAATGAGGAGTGCGTGCATGTAGCCCCCTCGCTGCTTACTGATAACCGTATGAAACTGATTATTTCCATCATTCTCACTTTGCTGTGTAACGTTGTGTGCTTCGGGGTGTCGCGCACCGAGCTCAATCGGCAAATCGACAATGCCAATGAACTGCGTTCCACCGATTGCCGCAGCTCCATTACCCCTCTTTACGCGCTTTTTGAGCAAGCTTCCGAGAATGAATGGAATGCCGAGTGTGCGCGTACATTAGCCTACATCGGTTGGGCAATGTACGACTGCCGCTACTCCGACCTGGCCATGCAGGTGTTTAACTATGCCAAGCTATATGTTGACAACGACGACACCAAGGTGCGCGACCTGATTTCGCTCGGTTTCGGTGCTTGTTATGCTTCAAAAGGTGAGTATGCCAAGGGAGAATCACAGCTGCTCAGAAGCCTCGCGCAAAGCCGTAAGGCCGATAACCGTCGCGAGCAGATGATGATCTACACCTACCTCGGTGACCTCTATTCCAGCCAGGCGAAGGACCTCAAAGCAAAGGATGCCTTTGAGAAGGGCATCGCTCTTGCCCACTCGCTGAAAGATACTATCTTTGAGAGTGCCCTCTACTGCAACATCGGTGTGCTCTGTGCCGACACCGATACCGACGAGGCCGAACGTTACCTCTTCAAGTCGATTGACCTTAGCCAGCTCACCGATAACAAAACCACCGAGTGCTATGCATATATTAACCTCTCGGAGCTCTATTTCAACACACACCAAAATGCAAAAGCACTGAAAACCGCCGAGCAAATCAATCGCTTTGTCCCCGACCTAAAGAAAAATGACCGCATTATAGCCTATTCACACAACCTGCTAAGCATGATTTATGCCGATGCAGGCGACTATACATCGGCCTATAGCCAAATGGCGCTTGCCTCAAAGCAACAGGCTTCCGACTATACACAAATCGAAAAGGAACGCGCCGGATTTAATGAGGTCGTTATCAAATTGGTGAAGCAGTGTGAGACAAGTCGACTGCGACATCAACGTCGTGAGCAGTTCTACACCATGAACATGCTCGTGGTGCTGATTCTTGCTGCTCTGTTCATGGCGGTGGTGTTCTATCTGATGTATCGCAAGGCCCGCAAGCAGCGTAAATTGCTGCTCATGCGCGATGATACGATTGAGAACCTCGAGCAAACCAGCAGCCGCCAAACCGACGAAATTTCCGACACCCGCCACACCATGAACTACCTTTACGGCTTCTATCGCGGACGAAACGAACTGCTTGAGAAACTCTCGCAGATGGTGAAGGATAGCTATAAGATGAACAGCACACAACTGCCGGCACAGTTGCGCAACATTAACCACACCATCACTCAGGGGCTCACCCGCGATAAGGAACCTGAGTTTGTGACCCGTTTGGAAACCGAGAACGAGGCATTTGTGAAACGCTTGGTGGAACGCTATCCCGGAGTGTCGAAACTCGACATAATGTTGGCCACCTGCTATCGCCTTGGCCTATCCACACGCGACATATCGCGCCTCACGGGCAAGCTTCCCACCACGGTAACCACTGCACGCTACCGCTTGCGCACCTCGCTTAACATCCCCGAGGATGCCGACCTTACCGAATTTTTCAATGCAATTTAGTCGAGAGGCCCGCAATAATTCCGCTGTGGCTGCTTTCGGAGGTGTATAATCGAAATGTAAACCTTTGTAATGTTTTAATCCACAGATAATCAGTGGCGTAGCAAAAATAATGTAAACATAATTAGCCGCGATTGAGGCTCGTTGTAAACGGCTTTTCCGTCCTCCGTTTCGTTGGTCTTAATGTAAATTACTGTAATTTCGGAAAACTAAACTAATACAGTAATTTATTTAAACCAAACGTTGTTACAATGAGGAACTTTTTACTTCTAATGGCAGCTTCTCTTGCAATAACCGCCGGTGCAACATCGCCTGCGGCTACCAAGGGTCGTCATGTGCCCCTAAGATCATTGGCAAATGTTCCGAACAAGGTTGCGTTGGCTGCTTGGCCTAAAGCTCGCCCTGCAACTTCGAGGAACGATGTGAACATTCAAAAACTATCATCATTCAATTCACTATCGAAAGGCATTCCCGCTAACCGTGCACTCTCGCAAAAAATTCAGACATTCAAGTGCGGTTTGCTCTACTCCGACAGCTGGGACGAGGACTCGTATGACTACGGTGCTTACTCGTTTGCCTTGAACGACCTGAACACGTTCACACAGCATTATGTCAACACTTCGGCACCCGCCAATGCCGGAGGCTTCTTTACTGAAGACAAGTATTATTTCACAAGTTATGTGACCGATGACTATGGCTATGACTATTCAGTCACAACCTATGTTGTTGACACCAACACCTGGAAGGTTCTCGAAACCGTTGACCAAGGCTCACTTTATGCCATGGCAACCGACCTGGCCTACGACCCGGTTGAAAAAGTGGCGTTCGGTACCTTCTACGACGGCTCCGATTCGGGCGCATATTGGGGATATATGGACCCCTCGACATGCGAAATTACCGAAATCGCTTCGGTTGATGGTCAGTTGGTGGCTGTCGCTGCCAATCAGCAGGGTGAAATCTACGGTATCACCAGTGGCGGTTATCTTGTGAAAGTTGGAAAGTACACAGGTGAATTTACCGTTATCGGTAACACAAATATAACCCCGGCTTATCTGCAATCTGCCACATTCGACGACAACGGCACCTTCTACTGGGCTGCCGGTTTCACCGATGGCTCAACCGGTCTCTTTACCGTTGATTTGGAAACAGCACGTGTCACTTTGATCGACGCCTTCGATAACGACGAAGAGGTGGTTTCGCTCTTTGCCGAGCCGCTCCCCGCCGACGACGGTGCTCCGGCTGAAGCGTCAAACTTGTCCCTGTCGTTTGTGGCTGACGCCCTCAACGGTCAATTCATGTTCGATGTGCCTTCGGTCGACAACCTCGGCGCTGCCATGACCGGCACAGTGGGCTACACCGTGAGCATCGATGGTGCTGATTCCGCCACCGGCACTGTAGCCGTGGGTACCACCGCTTCGGTTTCCGTTTCTGTTTCAGCTCCCGGCGTACACTCATTCAGCGTTCGTTTGAGCAATGATGCCGGCGAAACTCGTCGCGCCTCAATCACTCAGTGGGTGGGCATCGACCGTCCGGTTGCTGTCACCGACCTTGTAATGAAGAAAACAGGTGACCTGCAAGCCACTATTTCGTGGACTGCTCCCACCAAGGGCGCCCTCGACGGCTATTTCGATGCATCGCGCCTCTCCTACACCGTAACCCGTCTGCCCGAAGGTAAAGTGGTGGCCCAAGGTTTGAAGGCCACAACCTTTGTCGACAACATGGAGTATGACAACAAGGTTTACGTTACATATAAAGTTACACCTTATGCCGACACAGCCGAAGGCGCTGCCACCATTTCTAATGGTGCCGTGTTTGGCTATGCACTCGAGCCTCCCGTTAAGTTGACCTTCGACACCGAGGCCGATTACAACATCTTCACCGTAATCGACAACAATGAAACCTTGAACCTTGACTCGGGTATGTGGCAATACACCGCCAGCGGTCAGTGTGCCGGTTATGTTTGCGGCACCCAGGATGGTGACGATTGGTTGATTACCCCTGAAATCAAGATGAAGAACGACCGCCAGTACACCTTCAGCTACGACGTGTTGTGCTACTCCGACTATTGGCCCGACGAATATGAGGTGTATATGGGCAACGATGCAACCATCGAGGCTATGACCACACAGTTGGTCGCTCCCACCACTATATATTGGGATGAATATCGCACGGTGACCTTAACCGTTACCGTTCCCGAGAACGGCACATATAATTTCGGTTTCCACGCTCTGTCGGAGGCCGGCGGTGCTTTCTTCCTTATAGATAATGTGAAACTGTCGGAAAGCTATATGCTTAAGGCTCCTGCAAAGGTTGAAGACTTGACTGCTACGGCCGGTGCCAATGGCGCTCCCACAGCTACGGTTTCATTCAAAACTCCGACGCTGGCTGTCGACGGCAGCGCGCTCTCCTCACTCTCGGCTGTTAAGGTTTATCGCTATGCCGAGTTGGTGAAGACCTTCGAGAATCCCGCTCCGGGCGCACAATTCACATTTGAAGATAGCGACCTCGGCGAAGGCGACTTCGACTACAAGGTTGTTGCCGAAAACGAAGTTGGCAGCGGTGTTGAAACCACCGTTAGCGTATGGGTAGGCGTCGACACACCGTCGGAACCGACCAATGTGAGAGTAACCGTTGTTAACGGTCACCCCGTAATTACCTGGGACGCTCCAGAGGGCGTTGGTCAGAACGGCGGTTATGTCGACAATGCCAACTTGACCTACATTGTTTATCGTGCTACCGACGGCACCATCCTTGCCCGTGACCTGAAGGCCTACACATACACCGACGAGGCTGTGACTATCCCCGACACCGGCTCTCAGTCGATGCACCAATACATGGTCTTTGCCCAATCAACTGCCGGCATCGGATTCAATGCCACAGCTTTCGTGATTGAAGGTGCAAACTACGATATGCCTATTGTCGAGTCGTTTGCTAACGGCACTTCAAATCGTCTGTGGGTAAGCTACGGCACCGAGGACGATTATTGGAAGATTGTAGATAACTGGAGTGCCGACCCCTACGATGGCGATAACGGTTTGTTATTGCTTACCCCCTACACCCCCGGTAGCGAGTCAACATTCATGTCAGGCAAAATCAGCATGGCCAATGCCAAGAACCCCACATTGACATTCTACCTTGAAGTGATGAGTTTCATAGATAACGGTTTTGCCGAAACCGACCCGAAGGACGATTATTTGGAGGTGTTGGTGGCTTCAAGCGACTATCAGTTCAAGACTGTCAAGACCATCTATCCCAACGACGTTACAAAGGGTAAGTTCTTGCAGTATGTTGTTCCCCTGAACGATTACGTTAACGAAGACTTTATCCTCGTGGGCTTCCGCGCCAACTCGGTTGCTGCACGTGCTCCGATGGCCATAGATGCTATCACCATTGCCAATAACTACGACTATAACTTGCTCGCATCTGAGTTGACTCTGCCCGAATCGGTGGTTGTCACTGAAGATTTCACCGGCACTGTTGCAGTGACCAACGGTGGTGCAAACGCTGTGAAAGATTTCACTGTGAAAGTTAGTTGCAACGGCGAACAGCTCGCAGTTCAAACCGACGGTGAGGAATTGGCAGCCGGCGAATCGCGCAGCTATACCTTCAACCTAACTGCACTCCCCACATGGAGCGACACCCCGACACTCGAGGCATCGGTTGAATATGCTGCCGACGAATATGCCGGTGATAACACCTGCATCGCAACAACCACCGTTATCCGTCCGGATATGCCAACGGTTAACGACCTCGCGGTAAACGTATCCGACAATGGTGAAGCCACATTCACATGGAGCGAACCGGTTGTCAGTGAGTTTGCCAACGTGACGGAAGGCTTTGAAAGCTATACTCACGGTAGTCTCAAAAATGTTGGCAATTGGACCTTGACCGACGAAGACCAAGTGTATGGCGTTTACGACTTCATCGCCAATGGCGACTACATCGACATTCCTCACCCCTTCGCTCGTCAGTCGTTCATGGTGTTCAATCCCGAATCGGCAGGCATCAACACCGCTACCGCTCCCGAATGGGCAACCCATAGCGGTAAACAGATGATGGTTTGCTTCCACAACTGGGAAAATGATAACGACGATTGGTTGATTTCGCCCGAACTGAGCGGCAATGCTCAGACCATCAGCTTCTGGGCCCGTTCAACGGCGGATGCAACCGATAAAATCATTTTCAACACTTCGACCACCGACACCGATGTCGACAGCTTTACCCGCCACGAAGATGGCCGCATCACATTGGGAACCGAGTGGACCAAATACACTTTTGACCTTGAAGAAGGAACCAAATATTTTGCAATAAGGTATAATCAGCAAAATGGCGCAGCCGTAATGGTTGACGACATTGAGTTTGAAGCGGTTTCAACGCTGTCTGTGAAGGCCGCTGTTGAAGGCTATAACCTCTACAATAACGGCAATCGGGTTAACTCGGCCGTTATCGTGGCAACTTCCTACACCGTCGCCTCAAATATTGATGGCACATACGTGGTGAAAGTTGTTTACAATGTGGGAGAATCGGCAGCTTCAAACTCGGTAGCAGTTGGTGATTCAGGCATTGAAAATGTCGTGATTGACACAGAAAATCAATCGCCTGTTTACGACATCTACGGACGTCGGGTTACCACTCTCAACAACGGACAGTTCTACATCCGCAAGGGTGAGAAGTTTCTGTTTCATAAATAAGACTTTTTTGGAATGATTGTAATGAAATTTCAGTAAGTACTGTAGAAAATCTAATGCCTCTGTAGTTGAAAGTGGGAGCCACCGGTTGACTCCCGCTTTCTTCTGTTTTATAAATGTTGCATAATTGGCTACAAATACGGGGATTATTGACTTCTACAATTTTTATGCGTTAAAAATGCGAATTCGCCGAAAAATTAGTAACTTTGCAGTTGTGGAATTTCGGCCGCTACAGCGCTTGCTGTTAACCCTCTTGCTCCGCAGTTTTTGGCCGCATTATTCCACCTCTCATTAAGGCAAAACAAAGTTTTAAACATTAGCTATAAACGCTTTAAAGCAAACAATTATGAAAATTGAAAAAATCATTGGTCGTGAGGTTCTCGACTCTCGTGGTAACCCCACCGTTGAAGTTGATGTAATTCTTGAAAGCGGCGCATTTGGCCGTGCTTCTGTTCCCTCCGGCGCTTCTACCGGCGTAAACGAAGCTCTCGAA
>CAZDIC010000048.1:0-9655 GCA_964505395.1 uncultured Alistipes sp.
ACGTTTCAGCTCCCGCCACTTCAGAAGCAACTCCCGCACAAGTGTCAACCCGCCGAGAAAATTTGGATTCTGACCAGGTAACTGAAGATGATACAACCACAACAGGCAACGGAGCTGAGTATCTTGAAGTTGAGAATGATAAAGATGGTTGGATGGTTGACGGCACCTACTATATCTGCGATTTCTCAAGTCTCGCTGCCGGCACAAGCTACGAAATCAAGATTGAGAATGTCACCAAGTCGATAACCGGCATCTTCGGTAAGAATGCAAATGGTGACGTTGTTACCGGTATCGCGAAAGTGGTTGTAAATGCAGCCAACGGCGTTGATGAATGGTATAACCTCCAAGGTGTACGTGTGGCAAACCCGACCACCGGTATCTTTATCCACCGTGTTGGCAACCGTGTTGAAAAGGTTGTAGTGAAGTAACCTCCGCAACCCACCGCACAACCGCTGTGAATCGTAGTAAAATGATTGCAGTGCAATAGTTGCAAAATAATCTTATCCCTCAAATAAAACAGCGGCCCGGAATTTCCGGGCCGCTGTTGTCGTTTATGAGTGCCGCACACCTTCAAATATATATTTTTATGGGTCAGCAGCAAAAAATGGTTGCAATGTGAAACCGAGTACAGAAAGATGATTCCTGCAGAGTGGCCTTGGTCTCAGCGATTACCAACCGAGGAGGTCTTAGGGGTGGTTATTTGTAGGTGAAGTCGATTTCGGGGGTGGTGGAGACGTAGCTTGGCATGCACATTCCGGTGTTGGAGCCGATGTAGGTGGGGTCGGAGATGTAGAATGTTTTGCCATCGTCGGTGTACGATGTGCCTTTCACGGGGTCTTGGAGCGACACGGCCACACTTTCGTGTCCGGGATAGCTGAGCAGTTGGTTAGGCACATGGAGCACTTCCCACAGTAGGTAGGTGTAGAATATCGAGCGGTCCTCGCAGTCGTTTTTCGGATAGTAGAGTGTCTCCTCAAAGAAGTATGGCTTCTCAAATCCGTGAAAATCGTCGTCGGTGGCGTAATCAAAGGCCGATTGCACGAAGTGAAGGAGGGTGTTGACGGCTGTTTTTTCGTTCATCTCGGCGAGTTCCTGTTTGATTTGGTCTACTACCTGCTGACGCACGTTGGGGAGCACTGTGGAGCGGGCAAAGTCCTCGATGGGCATCTGTGGATAGTGGTAAAGCAGCGGTATGATGTTGCGGTTAAACTCTCCGGAGATTTCGAGCTTGCCATATTTGATGTCGTAGTGATAGGGGTCGTAGGGCAATCGGAGGTCGTTGATTACCAGGTCGAGGGCTTGCCCTGTGTCGGCATCGCTCGGGAGCGCGCAGGTGCTTATGCGCAGGTTCTCGGGGGTTGAGAGGTCAACATTGTCGTCGGCAAAGATGAAATATTTTTTGCCGTCGATGTTGAGATATGGCCGCACGTAGACCATCTGTTGGAAGTTGACGAGCAACATGGCATTGCCGTGGCTGTTGCTGCCCAAGCGCACATCATAACCCATGTTGGCCAGGATGTAGTGGAGCAGTGAGAATCGGCTTGAGGAGTGTACGCCGCTGAAGCGGGTGTCGACATACGATTTAACCGCCTGGAATGTGAGGTAGTCGTTCAGACCGTAGGTGTCGGTGATACGATCAAATTCGGGTATCAGCTTCGATGCGATATCGGATGATTTCAGGCTGCGCCATTGCGCTCCATACTCCTGTCGGTTGTTCAGTTGTTGATTGATG
Organism: uncultured Alistipes sp.; assembly: GCA_964505395.1. Lineage (GTDB taxonomy): Bacteria > Bacteroidota > Bacteroidia > Bacteroidales > Muribaculaceae > UBA7173. Next base: position 1,733 of record CAZDIC010000048.1, read on the forward strand.
TTGTAGCTGTAGTGAGTGACATAGAGGTTCACGTCGGCCAATAGGAATTGGTCGGAGTTTTCCGGTGGGGTAGTCGGTTCGGCCGGGGTATCTTCAACAGGCTGCGATGATGGCAGTATGGCCACGGTGGGAGCCGATGGAGTAATCGGGGCAAACGGTACCGACACAATTGAGGGGGCTGAGGTGAGGTCGATAGGTTCCACGGGGTTCTCGGCGGTGGGTTGTGCCGGGCTCGGGGGGAGTATCGAAACTGTCGGAGCCGAAGGCACGATGGGCGCTATCGGCGATGACGGCATAATTGAGGGGGCCGAAGTGAGGTCGATAGGCTCCACGGGGTTCTCGGCGGTGGGTTGTGCCGGGCTCGGGGGAAGTATCGACACTGTCGGGGCTGATGGCACGATGGGTGCTATCGGCGAGGTTGGGGCAACCGACGGCGCTGCGGGGGTGGTTGTCGGGGTTATCGGTTCGGCACGTTTCACCGGAGCGGCGGCAATCGGTTCGGCCGGTGGTGCCGGAGGGGTGTCGACCGCAGGTGTAGGTTTCGGCTTGCGAGGTCTCCTCGGTTTTGTGGGGGTGGCCGTGGTGTCGGCGTTAGGTTTCTTTGTGGGTGTAGGCAGCTGTGTCACCATAGGCGCTTCGTCGGGCATGGCGATAGGGGCTCTTGGTGGCTTCGGGCTCGGGCAGCGTTCCACCCCTTTGTTTTGGTCATACTCTTTCCATGTGTCTTCCAGAAATTTGTCGTAGTTGTCGAGCACCGAATTGCGAAATTCGTTGTAGTTGCTCATCAGTCTTTTGCGAAATTCGGAAAATGAATCTCCCTGACTTTGCGCTTGAGCTTGAATTTGTGATTGGTTCTGTGGCTGAGCCGAAGTTTGCGTTTGTGCATGCACCGCCGGGAGTGAGGCGGTGGTAGCGAGTAGTGCTGTGGTCAACAGCCGTCCTGAAATTTTCATGAGTTAAGAGTTGAAAATGGGTTTTAAGATGTGAGAGGGGAGTGAAGCGGGGATTGATGCGTGAATGAGAACACCAATAAAGGGTGAGTTTCGCAAGCTGTTACAGCTTGCGAAACTCGGGGGTATAAACATATAAAAAGGTGTCGTGTTATTCTTCGAAACCGTCGCGCACGAACGATGAAATTTGTTCGGCATTGCGTTGAGCGGCTTCGTTCTCTTTCAGAGCATCGTTGAGGGCGCGCACACGGGCCTTTGATGCGGCGCTTTCGCTGTAAATGAAGAATGTTTGCAATTCGTAGGTTCCGTCGCCGAGATCACGAATCACCGAGTAAGATTCTTCCATTTCGCCTTTGATTTCCTTCTCAACCAAGCGCTCGTAGGCGGCAAAGAAGTGGTCAAATTCAGAATCGGCTTCCACACCATCGCCCGAAAGGTCGGAGATTACACGTCCCTTCAATGCGCTGCCGGCATGCTGTGCGTAGGTGATGCAGGCATCGTTAATGGCCATCTGGTGGCCTATGCTCTTTGATTTAAATCGTGATGCAATGCCCACCAATTCGTGACCTTCATCGCCGAGCTCTGCGAGACGTTCGTAGTGATTGAGAAGAGCCACTTCGAGCGAACGTGAAGTGCCGAACACTTCCCATCCCTTTTTCTTGTACTCTTTCATCTTTTCAGATTTCTCTTTTTTCAACGCTTTCTGCGTTGCTTTGCTTGTGTCGGCTGCCTGAATTGCGGGCATGATAAGCACAAATGCCAACAACAATGTAATCAGTTTTTTCATAAAGTGTTATGTTATGGTTTGTAATAATTGAATTGCGCGATTATCCTTTGATTTTTAGATTGATGATTTTCACACTCATTTGCGGGTCGAGTTTGCGACTCTTTATGAGCCACTTGTTGAAAGTGTCGTACGACATGCTGCGGGGGTGGTTGCTGTCGGTGAATTCGTCGATGGCTCGTGAGTATTTGTTGGGGGAGAACACCACATAGATGCGGTTGTAGACACACGCATCGCTGGCTGCCAATTGCAACTCGTCGATACAGCCAAAACTTTCGTCGGCTTTCTCGCGGTCGAAAAACACATATTCCTTGCCTCGTTTCACCTTCACGGCCGAGGAGTTGTCGGAGGTGTAAGGGAGGAGTGCATAAATCACGTGGTGCTCATCAATCATAAACACCGATGCGTAGCCGTCGACAGGGGTTTTGAGCAGCACTTTCAGGTCGTCGCCATCGTTAAACGATGTGTCGGCAAATCGCTCCTCATTGCCGTTGCGCAGGGCGAGGGTTTTGAAGTCGACAGTCTCGTTTGACAGTTCGCGTGCACGGCCGGTTACGGTGCAGGTCACCGCCATATTCCCGTCGTTGTCGAGCGAGTATTGGTAGACGGGCTCCTTGGTGTCGGCAATCCATTCGCCTTGCACTTCCGATGAACTGAGCGAGGAGAAGAAGGTTGATTCACCTTGTCGGTTTACCACATCGTGTTGCATAATGTCCTGGGTGACGATGGTGCCGAACTCCGACTTGATGGCTTCAACGCGGGCCCCTTCGAGGGCTCGCATTTTGCACTCGTCGCGCGACATGGCCCCTTCGCCATAGAAGGTGAATTTACCTGACACAACGGCTTCGCGTTGCGCCGCCAGCCCCATAGGGAGCAGCAGCGCAACGAGGGCCGTGAAATTTAGCAGTCTATGTTTAACTGTTATGTTCATATCCGGGTAATGCATAGAACGGTTGTGGAGAGTTTCAGTGTGGCAGCGCCGGGAGGTGTCGGGTCGCGGGTGCTTAGTTGCGCAGTTTTTTCTTTGCGTAGTTTTGCACCATGGAGCCTGAGGTCGACACGGCCGGAGTCTGCGGTTTCTTGTTTATGAGGTTCGACTGCATCTTCACATTTTTGATTACATACTCGCTGAGCTCCTTGAGGGTGGTGTTGCCTTTGCTCTCTTGCAGTTTTTTCAGCAGGTAGTAGGTGAACATGCCGTGGTTCTTTTCGGTGTATGGGAGGGCGGTCTCTTTGTCGGAGGCGGCGCTGAGCACAAACATGTTGCCGGTGGGGGCCACCGATTTTGCTTTCAACACCACTCCGCGGGCCGACATCAGCATACCTCCGTCGCGCTGTGCTCCGCTAAAGCAGGCATCGAGAAACACCATCACCGACGATGCTTTCAGCGATGACAGCTCGGAGTAGAGTCGTGCCAAGGCGTAGCAACTTTCAGTGACCATGCCGTCGGCGTCGACAGGCAGCAGGAATGAATCGTGGGTGCTCTCATCGGGCATGCCGTGGCCGGCGTAGTAGAAGATTACGTCGGGGTTGGAGCCGAGAGCATCAACGGTGTGACGCAGGTCGGCAACGGAGCGCAGCATGGTGCCGAGGGTGGCGTTGCTGTAGAATCGGATGTTTTGCTCGGGGATGCCGAGGGTTTTATTGCAATAGAGTTTGAACGCTTCGCCGTCGTTGAGCGCCGAACGCACTTTCGACACGTTGTTATAGTCCTCGTTGGCTATAATTACGGCAACGGTGTTGGCATTCTGCTTGTTGTTTTCGGGGATGTCGGTGTCGACGTCGGATTTGAGTGTGATGCGCACGCTGTTGTCGGCCGACGAACTGTTGTCGGCGAGGTTGTTGTTGCTGTTAATCGAGTTATGGAGAATGGCCTCAAAGTCGATGTCAACATGGGTGTTGCTGTAGGTGATATCGTCGTCGACGTTGTAGGTGTAAGAGCGGTTTGTGGGTGTTACAAAGGTGATTGATGCCAATTGCACGCGGTCGTTCTTGATGTAGAATTTCGGCGATTTGAAGCGTGTGGCGCTCCAGGTGGCACGAAACAGTTCGGCTTCGTTGTTTTTCAACGGCACATTGATGAGAATGGGGCCGTAGGCCGATTCAATTTTGTATACTTCGTTGTTGGCGTCGTAGGGCTGTAGCTTCAAGTCGTTGATGCGCAGTTTGTTGCCGAATTTTTCGAGGTAGTCGTGTGCGGTTTGGTCGCTGATTTTGTTGTATTCGGCGGTGATGGTCATGTCGTTGACACGTTTCTGATAATCAACGATTTTTTCAAATTCTCCGCGACGTGTCCATTTTGCCAGGTGCTCTTCGATGAGCGGTTTGGCATATTCGGAGTATGACGGAATCTCGTTGTCGGTCCCGGTTGTGCCGGCTTGGTCGTAGTTGCGACCGCCATTGTCGTTGTAGTTAAGTGTCGGTGGCATGTACATCTCCGACATGGGGTCCTCGCCCAAGGCTTGCAGACGTGTGTTGACATCCTGGAACATTGCTTTGTCGTCGAGGAAGAGGTAGCTTACGGCCAATGCTTTGAGGTATTTCACGGCTGTCGGGTCGGATGCAGTTACTTCAGAGAGCTTTTGCACGGCGTCGGAGAAGTAGTTTTTGGCCTGACGGCGGTATTTCTTTTCAACTTTTTCATCATTTTCGCCAACGGCCATGTTGGTGTAGGTTGTGGCAATGTTGTAGAAGCATAGCCCCATGTGTTTGGCGATGGAAAGGTTGTTGGGGTGGCTGAGGTCGAGTTTGCGCCACAGGTCGAGCGCTTTCTGATACTCGCCGCCATCCTCGTAGACTTTTCCTTGTATGTTGAGCATGGTTTCATCGGTGGGCTTCAGGAACAGGGCCTGGTCGAGGAATCCTTGCATGTATTCAGCCATACCACCGTCGATGCAGGCTTGGATGGCGAGTTGCAGAAGTGAGTAGTTTTGCGGATAGAGTTTGGCACCTTCGCGCAGGGTTGTCACTGCCAGCGTGTAGTTTTTGGTGTTTATGCAGGCTTGCCCCATGAAAATGTAGATTTGCTCGCGATAGCGGGTGTCGCCGGTGCCAAAGTAAGCTTTGAAATATTTGATGGCGCTCTCATAGTCGCGGGCGTTGTAGGCTCCGGAAGCGGCGCAATAGATTAGCGACGGGTAGTAGGCCTCGTTAACCTGCAGGTTTTCACCGCTGAAAATCTCCATGGTTTTCAGGTCGACAAATGCACGCGAGAACTTCACCATCTCGCTTGAGTTGTTAACGCCGCTATAGTAGAACGCGCCCTCCTCGAGGTAGCGAATGAGCTCGCGCAAAATGTTTTTCACTCGGTTAAATTCGGGTGAATCGCTGTCGAGAATGTTTGTGGCTTCGCTTGAGGCGCTGTGACAGTTGTAGACTTTTGGGAAATACACCTGTTCCGGTTCGCCTTGAGCGCGCGATTGCTGCAATGCATCGTAGGCTGCGATTGCTGCGTCGTAGGCATGTTGTTTTTGCACCTGCAACAGGCTGTCGGCGTTTTCTTCGGTTGTTTCCTGATTGTCCCCGGCATCAGTTGTCATGATTGCGTCGAGCCCCGGTAGGCTTAACGGCATTGTCATTTCTTGCATTTCCGATGTCGATGTGTCGTCGGCAATAAGTTTTAATGCCATCGAGGATGTGACGACAGCGGCAGAGAGAATGAGTGTTAGGTGAAGTTTTCTGTTCATTTTCAGGGTAAATGATGAGGGAGAGTAGCGTTTCAATGATTGTTTGGTGGAATGATTTATGTGTTGCCCTCGGTGAGTATTCCCTCAATCGAGGGCAACACATGTTGAGATTTGTTAAGGACGGTAGATTCTTTTTTTTAGAGGGTGGTGGAGCGATTACAAGGCATCAACAAAGGTGAATTCGGCTGTGATGCGGCGATATTCACTGCCTTTATCCTGACTTACAGAGATGTAGTGTGAATATTCGGTGCTCATTTCCGAGAGCTTGTCGATGTTCTTGTCGAGGTAGTCTTTAACGGCGCAGGCACGGATGAATGCAAGTTGCTCATTCTCCTTAATGCCGGTTTTGCGTGTTACGGTGATGCTGGTGAGCTGGTTGTTTTGATAAACCGGTTCGTTGACATATTCGCCGTAGCAACCGTCGTAGGCGATACCGTTGTTAATTGCGGTGGCGTCGGCGGTGCCGTAAAGTTTGACTTGCAATTTCTTGCCTGCTTTTATGTAGGGGGCGAAGTCGCCTTCAAAAGCTTCTTTCACGATGCGCAACATGGCTCCGGCAGCGCCTGAATCTTCAATGCGATATTTGCCCGGGCCAAAGTCTTCAACGGCCGAGAATCCGGGTTCAACTTCATAGGTGAAGTTCACGCGATAGTTGAGGATACGTTCGCCGTCGGCGTTGTAGTCAGGCACCACGCGTGAGTTAACTGCGATATTGGTGTGATCGGAGATAACGTTGCTTTCCTTAGCCTCTGTAACAACTTTTTCGCGCAGTTCTTGCAGTCGCAATTCCTCCATCTGCTGTTTCTGGATGATGTCGATTGAAACCACGTCTTCGTCGCTCGCCATGTAGTTGAGGTTCACGCGGTCGAGGTTGCTGAACACGTAGGTCTTACCGTCGGCTTTATTGGTTACTTCAGCGTAGATAAGTTCGAAGTGGTCGTTGGGTAACACGCCGTACTTAACGTTTGAGAACTCAAGGTCGTTGGCGTTGTTGAATGTCGAAAGGTCGGCCTCGGGCACGTTAAGGAAGATGGTTGGCATGTTGTCAAATTCCACGGCAAGTACACCGTTTGAACGGTCGTAGTTACCGAGCGACACTGTCGACATGTTAATGAGGTCGTTGGCCAAAGATGTTGCAATCTCGGTTTCAAAGAGTTTGCGTTGTGCTTCGCGGCTGTCGTTATTGACACGTAATTGATATTGGTCGAATGACTCGCCGGGTAACATCTTCATCCACTCGTTCATGCGTTCGTCGAGTTGTTCTTGCACCAATCGTCCGTAGTAGGGCGCAAGTTTTGTCAGTCGCTTCACGTGCATGGCGTTTTGGGTGTTGTAGACCAGCAGTGTGTTATAGTTTGTGTCGATGATGAAACGCAGGCGCGACATTGCACCGTTCTCGATGTTGATTGAATCGCGGTCGAGGTCGTCGAGCAGGTTGATTATCTCTGCATTTGTCGACGATGTTGCCACAGCCATGTATTTGCCGTCGAAGTTATAGTCGATAGAGAGGGCATCGCCGGCATCGTCGATGGTTTTCTTGGTTAGGAAGCTGCGTGTGTCGTAGATGTCGATAACACCATCGTCGGTTGCAATGGCAAACTCATCGCTTTCGGCCGAGAAGGCGAAGTCGTTGACAGTGCTGTCGAAGTTCCACGATTTGCGGTCGGCATAAGTTTCAAAGTTGATAACGTTTACATGGTGCCCGTCGGTTATTGCAAGGAAGTAGTTGTTGTCGCTCAGCTGCATCATTGTGGGCTCGTAGGGCAGGTCGAACGTTCCAAGCACGGTGAAAAGTTGGTCGTAAATCACAGCTTTTGTGCCGTGTGCAACCACTAATTTGCGGGCGTCGGCTGTGTAGGCAATTGCTGATGCAGGCCCATAGAGTTTGTTCTTGAATTTGTAGAGCACATCTTCGCTTGCAGTGGTTGAATACACTGCCAATTCGGTGGCTTTTTTTGTGTTAGACAGCACTGCAACGCTGGCTCCTGTTGGGTTAACTTGTATATCGCGGATGGAGAGCCCGGTTTTTGTGATGACAGCTCCGGCGAGTGTGCTGACCTCGTTGTTAACGTAGTCATACGGCACAAAACTCGTCGTAGAGAATCCGACCGGCGTTAATTTTCGTCCGTAATTGTAGTCAAGGCGTTGCGCCACGACTGATGAACCACAGCAGGCTATTGCAAGCATTGCAATAAGACCAAATGAACGATTGGTTTTCATGTTATATCAAATAATTGGGTTTGAAAAATTCTGATTGGGTTTCAGAGTATTTGAGGTAATATCAAATAAGGTGAATCGTGTTGAGTATTATTTTTTCAAAGTTATAGTTTTTCATGCAATGAACTACCCCCCCCCGAGGTTAAATTGTGTTAAATATGTAAATAGTTCGATGCCGACTGTGTTGCGACATCGAACTATATGGCGGGAAATGTGTTGTGCGATTACGGAATGAGGTCGTAGGCGCGGAACACTTTTTGGATTTTTTCGAGTGCTGTTTCCACCT
>CAZDIC010000049.1:0-5670 GCA_964505395.1 uncultured Alistipes sp.
TGTATGCCGAGAAAGAGGCTCGCAGTGATTCTCGTCAATTTGTGGCTGAGCAGCATAAGGAGAATTTGGCGCAGGTGTTTACCGATGTTCGTTACCCGCGTGGCAACAACGAGCATTTCTCGGAAACCTTTATCGACTTTCTGCGTCAGTCGGGATTCATCAAATAAAGTAATCTCTAAATAACGCGACGCCCGAAAATCTGTGGATCCTTCGGGCGTCGTGTTTATATCGTTAAGTGCTACTGATTGGTTTCTTATTCTTCAACGAATGTCTTCTCGATAGAGGCTACATCGTCTTGCAGCTGCTTTTCGAAGGGAAGACGTTGTTCAATGTTCTTGCAGGCGTATATCACAGTGGCATGATTGCGTGATAGGCGTGTGCCGATTGCAGTGAGTGGCATCTTAGCGTGTTTCTTTGCCATGTACATTACCATTTGGCGTGCATCGGAGATTTCTCGCTTTCTCGACTTGGTGAAGATTGCCTCGGGGTCGATGTTGTAGTGGCTTGCAACACCTTGGGTAATCATGTCGAAGTTGATTGTCTTGCGATGCATCTTTACCACGTTTGCCATCACGTGGCGAGCGAGGTCAACGGTAATTTCTTTGTTCATCACGGTGGCGTGGGCCAACAGTGATACCACGATGCCTTCAAGCTCTCTGACGCTGTCGGTGACGTTTTCTGCGATGAAATCCATCACCTCGGCAGGCAACGCCAATCCGTCTTGTTCCGCTTTTAACTGCAACACATTGCGACGGAGTTCCAGGTCGGGGCGCTCCAACTCAACGGTCATACCCCACTTAAATCGCGACAACAGGCGATCGGTCATACCTTTGAGGTCGGTGGGGCAGCAGTCGCTCGACATGATTATCTGCTTTTGGTTCTGATGCAGGTGGTTAAAGATGTGGAAGAATGTGCCTTGAGTCTTGGGCTTGTCGATTAGGTCTTGAATGTCATCAATAATCAAAGTGTCGATGCTTTGATAGAAATTGATAAATTCGTTAATTTTGCCGGTGCGCGATGCCACGGTAAACTGACTTTCAAACAAGCGAGCGCTGACATACAAAATGCGTGCAGTGGGAATCTGCTCTCTGATTTTGATGCCGATAGCTTGAATCAAGTGGGTTTTGCCAACACCGGTAGGGCCGAACACAAACAACGGGTTGAAGGTTTTGCATTTCGGGTCTTTTGCTATTGCTTCACCAATGGTGCGGGCTATTTTATTTGAGTTTGAGCCACAGTAGTTCTCGAAAGTATATTTCGGGTTGAGCTGTGAATCAAAGGTTGTGTCAACTGTGGTTTGGAAAAGACCGGCGTTGGGTTTCAGTGCAGGAGAGGTGGTGAGGCCGGCTTCGTTGATGCCGGTTTCGGGTTTGTCGCTGATTTGGTTGTAGTGGTAGAATAGCTTTACATCATTACCGTAGACACGACGCAAGGTAGCACCCAATATTTTAATATAGGTGTTCTCAAGGTGTTCTGCGAAGAATGGTGAAGGCACATTAAGCGTCAGCCGGTTATTTTCATAACCAAGCGACGTAATAGGCCTAAACCAGGCGTCGAATTGCTCCGGACGAATGTTGTCGGCAATGATGCGTAGGCATTCGTCCCAGAGTTCTGAATGGGTTTTGTTCATCTTAATGAATGCGTTTTGCTAACTCCGCTACTGTTTTAATGGTATGGTCGGATAGTTGGGGCGGAGCCAATCTTTTCCAACGCAAATTTCCGTTCTTTTTTGTTGAAAAACAAATGCTCTTTTTTTTGCTTTTTTGAGAATGAATCTAACTGTTCTGATATTCAGTTAGTTATGTTGATACGTTTTTGTGGCTTTGACTCGGATGGATATAGTGTTGAAAATCAATAAGATATAAACCGGTGCGCGTGATAATGTGGCGGTTTTGGAGAAAATCGTAACATAGTAATTATTACTTGTTTATTATGTTTTGACTATGCTGTAAGGGGGATGGCGTTGGTGTGTGTTATTCGGAATGATTTTAAATAGTAAATTGGTGTGTTATTTTTGCGACAGTTACAGTTGATTAGTGAATAGTGTGTGTTTAGTGATAGTTTGTAAGCACTATGTGAAGTAAATAATTTCTACATATGCAAGTTGAATAAATTTTTTAACATGTGCTAACCCCGCTACTCTGTGTCGCGAATGATTCACTGTAAGTTGTTTTTTCTCTCATTATTTTGTGTTATATGGGCGGATTTTCGTGTGGCATATTTTATGTATAATCTGGCATCATTATTCATGATGGAATAGGCCGTTTTTGCTGTCGCGGTGACATGGTCGTGGTGACGTGATTTTGATGCAAATTCGATGCTGATTTGGGGCGGAATCCTTCGATTAACAAGAATTAACACGGCTCCCACTCACGCCGTAGAACGTCGATTTTTGTGGCGTATTTGGGCTAATATGGTGATTCATAAAGGTGTAGATTTGCCTATGTGCCTCGATTTTTGTAATTTTGCCTCCGAAAGAGTAAATAATGCGAGCTGCAGAGGCGGCTCGTGCGCCGAAAATCGGCAAGGAAATCGGGGCGTTTTTATCCTGTCCCCAATGTTGTTTATTTCGAAGATTTGCCACTTGGTGGCAACGCGGCGTGATGCCGTCGGAAGTTGTGCACAGCGCTTTCGCTCTTCGAGGTTTCCTTTATTATGAACCTCAATTTTTTATAATGAAAAAACTTTCAATTTTTATTGCAAGTTTCGCCATTCTGCTTTTAACGGCATCGGCGTTTGCTGATAAACGTTTTGATGCCTCGCTTGGCAATGAATCACCCGAGTTTGTGCTCTCTGATAGCACTTCAATCATTTCGTTAAATGACTTGAAAGGCAAGTGGGTGGTGCTCTCGTTTTGGTCAGCGTCCGACGCTGTGTCGCGTGTAGCTGTAAATGAAGCAAGCCGTTATAACCGTTCTCTTTCCGACGTAGCGAAAAAGCAGATTGAGTTTGTTTCGGTTAATTTCGACCGCTCGGAGCGGCTTATGCACGAAGTTGTGCGCCTTGATAATCTCAATAGCAACTTGCAATTTCACCTCGGCGATAGAAATCGCGAGATGGAGCTCCGCGACATGTTTAACATGCACAGCGGACTACGCACCTTCATCATTAATCCGGAGGGCACGCTCGTTGCTGCCGACCCTTCCTATGAACGTTTGAAAGCCATTATCGGCTAACTTTATCAAACCGAGAGTTCGCGTTTGCGTTCGCTCGGTTTTTTCTGTCTGTATGCTTTCCATCTCGTTTCCCGACTAAAAACGGGTCAATGTAAAAAGTCGGTTGTTAAAATAATCTCCAAAGCCGTTTCTTGGGGGCCGGATGAAGGCCCGGTTGAAAGGATCTTGGTCGGTTTATTCAAAGTGATTTCAGATAAGAGTGGGCTATGCGGAGATTATTTGCTAACTTTGTACTCACAAACTTGTTGACACCACAAATGGCTGTTGCGTGAGCGCAATAGTGAGGGGTGGCGACAAGAGTGAATCGCGACTCTCTCCGTGATATAATTTACGACTTTAGGCTGCAGACTATAATGAGATTATCTGATTTAAAAACCGGCGAATCGGCGGTTATCGTTAAGATATTAGGTCATGGCGCGTTTCGTAAACGTGTTATGGAGATGGGTTTTGTAAAGGGCCGTGTTATCACATGCAGGCTCTCGGCTCCGTTGAAAGACCCCGTGAAATATAGTCTGATGGATTATGAGGTGTCGTTGCGTCGCAGTGAGGCCTCAATGGTTGAGATTGTGCCGCTCGATGATTCGGCGCTCGCTCAGTCGGAGTCACCGTCGATGACGCTCTCAAAGGTAGTTGAGGAGGTGTCGGAGGTTGCTCGCAAACGTTATGAAACGCATAGCCATGTGATTAACATCGCGTTGATTGGTAATCCCAACTGCGGTAAGACCTCGTTGTTTAATGTGGCATCCGGTGCGCAGGAACATGTGGGCAATTATAGTGGTGTCACTGTCGATGCCAAGACCGGTGTGTTTCGTCACGGTGGCTACACATTTAATATTATAGACCTCCCCGGCACATATTCACTTTCGGCCTATTCACCCGAGGAACGCTATGTGCGACGCTACCTTCGCGATAACAATCCCGATGTGGTGGTGAATGTGGTTGACGGCTCAAATCTGGAACGTAATCTGTATCTCACCACCGAACTTATCGACATGGACTATCCGATGGTGATAGCGCTTAACATGTTTGATGAAATGCGTAATGCCGGCACGGTGCTCAACTACGATGCCCTGGGCAGCATGATTGGTGTGCCGGTGGTGCCTACCGTGAGCCGCACCGGTGAGGGCGTTTCCGCGCTGTTCGACACAATTATAAGTGTGTTTGAACGTCGCAACGAGGTGGTGCGCCATGTGCATGTGAAGTTGAGTGCCGACCTTGAGGCGGCATTGACCGAGATAAAGGATGCCATTAAGGCCGACAAGTCGGTTAACCCTCACTACTCGCCACGCTATCTGGCTATAAAACTGTTGGAGGGCGATTCAGAGGCTAACGAGGTGCTCAGTGATGTGGCAACCGGTGCTGAAATCCGTGCTATCAGAGACCGCAAACTGCAAGATTTGTCGCGTCAACACCCCGACGAGGATATAGCTGCAATGATTGCCGGTGAAAAATATGGGTTCATTGCCGGAGCCTTGGCCGAGACTCTTACTAAAACTGAATCTGAAAAGGTCGACACCACGCACCTGATTGATGCTATTGTCACCAATCGTTTGTTCGGTTTCCCGATATTCTTGCTCATTATGCTGTTTATCTTCTGGATAACGTTCGTGATTGGCAGCTACCCGCAAGATTGGATTCAGATGGCTGTGGATTGGCTCGGCGGATTCCTCAGCGCCAATATGGCTGCCGGTCCGTTGAAGGATTTATTGATTAACGGTGTTATCGGTGGTGTTGGCGGTGTGATTGTGTTCCTGCCAAACATCTTGATTCTGTTTTTCTGCATATCGTTTATGGAGGATTCGGGCTACATGGCTCGTGCTGCTTTCATAATGGATAGGATAATGCATAAGATAGGCCTGCACGGTAAATCGTTTATCCCGATGGTGATGGGCTTCGGCTGTAATGTGCCGGCGGTGATGGCGGCAAGGGCTATTGAGAGCCGCTCAAGTCGTGCCATAACTGTGATGATTACGCCGTTTATGTCGTGCTCGGCGCGTCTGCCCATTTATGTGCTGCTCATAGGCACATTCTTCAGCGCTAACGCCGCATTGGTGTTCTTGGGTATGTATGCCTTAGGTGTGGCGGTTGCTGCCATCACAGCCCGTATGTTGCGCAAACTGTTCTTCAAACGCGATGAAACTCCGTTTGTGATGGAACTGCCTCCTTATCGTGTGCCGACAATGAAAACCTCCGTGCGACACATGTGGAGCAAAGGTAAGGAGTATCTTAACAAAATGGGTGGTATAATCCTGTTCGCAGCGATTGTGGTATGGGCTCTCAACTATTTCCCCCTCCACGATGACAATGCCGCACCTTCCGCAACAACGTCAACACCTGTAAGTGCCTCAGCTGCGGATATGACAGTAAGTGATAGCAATGAGATTGATCCGGAACACGATTCTTATCTTGAAATGATGGGTAAGGCGGTTAATCCCGTGTTGGCACCGCTTGGATTCTCGTGGCGCGCAACTGTGGCTGCTATTGCCGGTGTGCC
>CAZDIC010000049.1:5770-9623 GCA_964505395.1 uncultured Alistipes sp.
CAAATACAACACATCCACCGCAGTGCCGAAAGGCGTTGCGGTGGATGCCGTTTTTATCGAGTGGATGTTGTTGGCAAATTGCCGTTAGTGTCTGCTTGTTGTTAGAGAGTTGCCGTTAGAGCCTTGTTGTGCGGGTTAGGCGAGGGTGACAACAGTGATGCCGGCGCCACCGAATTGTACATGTTCGTCGCGATAGGAGGCAACTCCGTTTACGGTGTCGAGATATTGGCGAAGCGATTGGCGCAGAGCCCCGGTGCCGGTACCGTGAAGTATGCGCACCTCCCCTTGGTTGAATTGGATAGCATCATCGATGAAATAGGTTACCGCTTGGATAGCTTCATCAACACGCATACCTCGCACATCAATTTCGCGTTTGAATTGCAGTTGACGTTCACGCATTTGGTCGGTGGTGGCGCTGCTGACAAACGATGTGGCTTTCACACCCGATGACGGTTGTGATATGGTGGCTTTTAGTCGCGATAGCTTTACGGTCGTCTTCAGCATACCGAATGCCACTGTGGCATTCTTGCCATCGATTTCCAAAATCTTTCCGGGTGTGCCTTGCCCATCGAGTTTCACATTGTCGCCAACGCTCAGCGGCTTGCTGCTTGCCGACTCGTTTTTGGATGCGTTGTCGCCATGGGGCTTCTTGGCTTTCGGGGCCTTCTTCAGCAGTTTGTGTTCGTCGGTTTTCTCGCTGAGCATTTCCGATTTCTCCTCGGTCATGCGTTTGCGAGCTTGCTGTGTACGCTCTTTGTCTGCTTGCGATTCGCGTATTTCGCGAATGGTGCGCTCAATCACGGCGTTACTCCCCTCCAAGATTTTACGGGCCTCATCTTTTGCATCGGCAAGGATTTCGCGGCGCTTGCTGCGCAGCGTTTCGGCATCCTCTTCATAGCGCTCGAGCACCTGTTCAATCTTCTTCTCTTTCATCTTGATTGCCTGGCGCTTATTTTCCCAATAACGGCGGTCGCGTGCAATATCGAGCAGGTATTTGTCCATGTTGATGTAGTCGCTTCCAACTATGCGCGATGCTTCATCAATGATTGAGGTCGGCAACCCGGTCTTGCGGGCAATTTCAATGGCAAATGAACTGCCTGCATTGCCTATCGACAAACGAAATAACGGTTTCATTTGTTGACGGTCGTAAAGCATTGAACCATTGATTAGTCCTGCTGTTTCCTCTGCAAAATGTTTAAGGTTTTGGTAGTGGGTTGTAATCACGCCCCACATCTCCTTGTGATTAAATTCTTGAAGTATCGCTTGAGCAATGGCACCGCCGATTTGCGGCTCCGTGCCACCTCCAAACTCGTCGATTAATATCAGCGAATGCTTGTTGCCGAAAGTTAGAAACTGCTTCATGTTGCGCAGGTGAGAGCTGTAGGTCGACAGGTCATCCTCAATCGACTGGTCATCGCCTATGTCGATGAAAATATCGTCGAACACTCCGATATGGGAGTTCTCAAACACTGTTGGAAGCATGCCGCATTGAGTCATGTATTGCACAATGCCCACGGTTTTCAAGCACACCGACTTACCACCGGCATTAGGCCCTGAGATTATGAGCAATCGGTTTTCGGCGGTGAGCGTGATGTCGAGTGGCACAATCTCCTTCTCCTGTCGGCGCAGTGAATCGAGCAACACGGGGTGGGTGGCGTGATACCATTCCAACTCTTGGCGGTTGGCTATGTGAGGCATGGTGGCATCGCAATCGCGTGCATAGAGTGCTTTCGCCATAATGAAGTCGAGTTGTCCCATTATGGCATAGCTTGCCAACATTTCACTGATATACGGGCGCATCATCGCGGTGATGTCGGTGAGGATGCGTAAAATCTCGCGACGTTCCTCCAACTCCAATTCGCGTGTGCGGTTGTTGACTTCCACCAACTCCGCCGGTTCGATAAAGAAGGTCTTACCGGTGGCCGATTCGTCGTGTACAATGCCGTTGATTTTTCGTTTGTGCATCGGTGCAACCGGGAGCACAAGGCGGCCATCGCGCACTGTCGGGGTCACATCCTGTTCCAGGTATCCTCCGGCAACGGCACGGGCTATCACACGGCGCATTATTGAATTGACCGAGGTTGACACTCTCGACAACTCCGACCTGATTTCGGCCAGGTGTGGCGATGCGTTGTCGCGCATATTGCCCAATTGGTCAATAACTTTATCGATGTTGCGTGTGATTTCGGGAAACACGGTCAGATCCTCACACAGTTCACACAAGTGGGGGTATTGGCTTGGCGCCTCCTCATCGGCTTTATCGCGTTGGAAGTAGGCACTGATGTCGCTTACCGTTTGCAGCGATTGTCTTATTTTGAGTAACTCGTCAAGGCTCACGGCAGCGCCCTCCACACGGCATCGTTTCAGCGTGTTGGTCACATCGTGGAGATTGCGCAGGGGAAGCGGTTCGGTGCCGGTGGCAATGGTTAGCATCTCGTTGCTCTGTTGCAGCATGGTGCTAATCTGTTCGTAATCATTACTAAAGGTCATCGCATCGACATTCTCTCGTCCGAGTGTCGACCCACAAAGCTCGCGCAAACGTGCTCTCACGGCGTCAAAGCCTATTTTCTTCTCAAAATTATCAGGATAAATCAAAGTCGCTGGTCTATTGGAGTGCATCGGTTACCTCTCCGGGGTGGAGCAGGTGACTGAGTGCCCTCGGTTTCAGTTTGCAAAGTTAGTTATTTTTTGCGACAACTATTTTGCTCGGCAGTGTGTTATAGTGTCACATTTCACGACAGTGTGTGCATATCTACGTAACATTAAACTTGTTTAATCGGTTGTAATTTATGAAAACAATGAATTTTTGGGGACAAACACGCTATTGGTGGGTTGTTCTGATTGTCGGAATTTTATTGGCGATTGGTGGCATTGCCTATTGGTATTGGCCGGCAGTGGGCTTTGCCGTGGTGTCGCAACTTTTCGGATGGTTGCTCCTGGTGGTTGGCATTGTGCAAATTTGCGTGTCGGCAGGTGAAAAACGTCCGCAAGGGTGGGGCTGGTGGCTTGCCGGAGGCATTCTCGACCTCTTTGTGGGATTCCTGTTTGTGCGCTCGGTGGTGTTATCCGAACTGCTTTTCCCCTATTTCTTGGCTGTTATCTTCATCTTTTGGGGTGTGGCCACCGTGGTCTCGGCTGTTTCATCGCGATCAACCGGCATTTGGTGGCTCTATCTGGTTAACGGCATCTTGCTCATGGTCATCGGATTCTTCTTCCTCGAAGCGGGGTGGTATGAGAATATGATTATGGTGAGCATGGTTGCATCATTGGCATTTATCTATTGGGGCTTCACGGTTGCTATCGTCTCCTACGACATGAAGCCCCGTCGCACATAACTTGCGCTCCGTTCACCTTCAAGTTCGCTATGCTCTCTGCTTCCGGGCATGGTGGCTTGAAGGTGTTTTTGTTTTGTTATTGCTTCAGCTTTTTATCGCTCAGCCATGCCGACCTCGGTTTATTGTAGTTTTTGTGGCTTGTTTTAGTCTTTTTTTAGATGCCATAGGTGGCGAACTTGCCGAAATATTATTATATTTGTGGGAAATACGCCAAAAAGGCCAATTTTTGGTCGTTTCGGGCACCCTTTTCGCCGAGTTGCCATTAAACTTACTTCCGCGAGAAAGGTCTTATATTCAAACAACGCGGCAATGGTGCCGCCGATAATGTAAAAACGAAAAAGTAATAACGAATAAAATAGGAGATGTTAGCCATGATGATTCCACGTTTATTCTCCCGCATGTCGATGCTGTCAGTCGCAGTGATTGTCGGTGCTTCGGCCATGACGGCGCAGAGCTATTATGACGATGACATTTATTACGACGCATCCAAAGCAAAAAAAGAGGCGCAGGCCAAAAAG
>CAZDIC010000050.1:0-9597 GCA_964505395.1 uncultured Alistipes sp.
GATGTATCTACTTGGACTAAGCTACTACGAAAACAAAGAATATTCCGACGCTGCAGCATATTTCAAAACCTACTACCAACGCTACCCCAAAGGCAACTACACCGAGTTGGCCCGCTATTATGCCGGTTATGCCTACTATCTCGATTCGCCCGAGGCGCAGCTTGACCAATCGGACACCTACAAAGCAATCGAAGAGCTGCAAGGCTTCCTCGACTACTTCCCCCGCTCCGATAAAGTCACCTTGGCCCAAAACGCCATCTTCGAATTGCAAGACAAGCTCACACTGAAAGAGCTGCAAAACGCCCAACTTTACTACAACTTGGGCACATATATGGGTAACAACTATGAGAGCGCTATCATCACAGCGAAAAACGCCATCAAAGAATATCCATACTCAAAATACAAAGAGGAACTTGAAATGTTGGTGCTCAAAGCTCGCTACCAGGAAGCTAACCTCTCGGTGAGCGAGCGAAAAGCCGAGCGCTTCCGCGATGTTGTCGACGAATACTACAGCTTCGTGAACAACTACCCCGACAGCCCTCACCGCTCTGAGGCCGACAACATCCTCAAAATAGCCAAACGCTACACCAGCACTGACTAACCGTCAACACCGAATACAAAAAACAACACGACATAAACAATAAGGAAAATGGACTACAAGAAGACAAATGCCCCGCTGAACACCGTCACACGCGACATGATGGATCTATGCAAAGACACAGGCAACGTCTACGAAACAGTGTGCATCATTGCCAAGCGCGCTAACCAAATTGCAGGTGAGATGAAACACGACCTCGACAAGAAGCTCCAGGAATTTGCTTCACTCAACGACAACCTCGAGGAAATCTCCGAGAACCGTGAGCAGATTGAAATTTCTCGTTACTACGAAAAGCTTCCGAAGCCCACTTTGATCGCAGCTCAAGAATACGAAGAAGGCAAAGTGCACTATCGCAACCCCTCTAAAGAAAAATTGGGCCTCGACGACTAAACGCCCCATCTCATACAATCTACACAGGTCACTGCCTCTCCGCAGTGACCTTGTTTTTTGCCACCACCATTCCCCAAGAGAATCAGATAAACCTTGTTTACAGACTTACATCAGCCTCATGCGTCCACAAGATGACAAATGAAGGATCGCTGCAAAACCCGGTTGAAGCTATTTAAACTTTAACATAGAAACCAGTTGCACGAAATAGTCGTTACTCCAAATATCAAGTTCTGCATGATTCTTGATAAATGGCAAAACATCATTTTTAACGCCATTGATATCCGTTGTGGCAAAACGATGAATAAGAGCATCCTTGAATTCAGCCTTTGATAAGTCCACACCATTGAAATCTATTGCTCTTTGTCGGAAATGCTCAAAATTTAACAGGACCGAATTGCGAACATACCACTCAAAGTCATACCAATCTCTACCCTTAACACGGCTACCCCATTTACGATAGATGATAGCATGAACCTTACCTGCAAATAAATCGGGCAACGACACACAACGAGTAAAAAACGAAAATGGCTGCATTAGAAGTTTCTGCTCCGTCGCAAAGCCTAACGGTGGGTTTGTGTCAACCTCAATCTTTATTTTCAAACTCTTCTCCGTTTGAAACGACAATTGATACACACGTGTATCATCCTTGAGAAACGCAGATTCAACTCTACTAAAATTTTTCTTCTCCTTCTTAGTAATTACAACGTCACGCCCAACAGCTTTAAACTCCGAAATTATTGATGAAAAATAATTCTCTATGTTAAATGAGTCACTCTTCTGCAGCAACGAAAAGTCCATATCTTCGCTATATCGGCCTAATCCATAGAAAATTCGCAAGCAAGTTCCTCCATAAAAAGCTGCTTTATCAAAAAAACCGCCACGCTGCAAACCGGCAAGAGTGATTTGTTGCATAACCTCATACGTTGCATTCCTTCTTGCCAATGTGGTAGAAAGATCGTGTGCCGACAGCATTTGTTCAAATATTCCGCTCATTTTCCACTAAATTTACCAGTTGTGTTAACATTGTTTTCTTTCTTGACACCTCTGCACACTGCCTGATGATATTTACATTTAAATCGGCAAGTGCATCCATATCAAATCGTATATCATACTCAAGGTAATCACGAATCTCTTTCTTAAACCGCAAATTAAGATTGGGCGTATAGACCATCAGGTCGCATAACGCCTTTTCAGGAGTTGCCATCAAGAACGATGAACCGCCGTCTTGTCCGATTACGCTGCCAATCTGATAGTAATCTGCCAACACATGTATGTAACGAAACGCGCCAACGCTATTTTCATACGATTTGGCAACACCCGTAGTCATGGAAGTGATGTTATATACCGCTTCGGGTATGAGCCCATAATAGCGTAACGCAGCCTGCATCGACACATACGACGGGCCATAGATGTGATTGGCAAGCAAGAATTGCGACAGTTCTACACCACTCTCATCCGAAGTTACCACATACAACCCTTTCTTCAATCGAATTATGGCCTGCACTTTTTCCAACCGCTTCGCTTTCATTGCCAAGTTGACGCAATCGGGATATACAGAACTAAGGTCCTGCATTCTAAACGGTGTATTTTTGAGTTCTGCCAATTTCATGCTCGCAAAGATAGTAAAAATTTCGATAGATAATATCGCTTGACGATATTATCTATCAAAAAGCTTACTATTTTAGGCTATTTAGACCGAATTTCACGGAATAGTGCTGATTCTACAGACGGAGTCAGACTTATATTGATGGTACGGAATTGCTGTCAGGATACTATGCCGAGGGGATATGCCGGAGATTATACCAAGAGGAGAGATCGGTTGGAGAACGGCTGGGGAAGAACTGACGTCGAGGTAGGGAAAGGGCGGATGTCGGGGAAGGAAAATGGCGGGGATCGAGGGAGGAAAAGGGCGGATGTCAAGGTGCGTTAAGCCATGCTGACGGCTTGGGAGATCTTTTCAACGCAACGCTTGGTCAAAATAAGGTTTTTATCCATGCGAATCTCCACCATACGAGGCTCGTTGGTGTAGATGCGAAGAGTGTAGGAGTGGAGGAAAACCGGCTTTGAAGGCCGTGCCGGAGTTGGCGGTGGTGTAGTCATCGCACCTATGATGCCACCGATTGAGCCACCAATAAGAGACCCCACAAACATGCGGCCATACAGCTGTCCACGATGAGTTTGAGCGGGAGCACCACCCACAAGCAAGTAGTCAACATTGTCAATATAGTCAACCGACTCGATTTGCGAAAAATCATATTCACGCGTGCATAGCCAAATTTTATGCAACGCATAGTTTATTATCAAACTGCTGTGTAATCGCAAATAGCCTGCGCCATAGCGCTGCTCATCCAGTTCATTATTCGCCTTTCGCTTTTTCATAAGCTGTGCCGCTTTTATCGGCCGTTGCGCACGTTCGGCATCCTGCTTGCCACATTGTTTTCGCGGTGACGCACTTATCACACATCCATATAGCGCAAAAAGCAACGCAACAGCCACAACAGCAAAAGGCACATACGATGCCTTGCTACCCGAATGAATAATCGACAACAAATCACACACAATCATAAACAGCACACACAGCATCAAGAAGCACCGTAGCAAATGATAGCGCAGCTGATATTTCCAAATTTGGCTTTTCGTAACCCCATGAGCAACATTGTAACGGCCTTCAATAACCTCAACGGCCCACATTACGAGGAAGAACAGTTGCACCGAAAAAAATATCAAACAGGCAATGAACATGAAACCGGCATTTCGGAGCAACCACACAGCACAGCTGCACAATATAGCCACAACCAGCCACCATAATCCGCCACTATATTCTTGAATTTCGTAATTACGTGTCATAGAATCAAGGTTTTGTTTTTCCACCTCAAATTTAATCAAAATTACTTAAACACAACACTGTAGCGGGGATTTTTCGTAATTTTGCACCACAAACCGTCACAACACTCCATTATGAACAACATAACCCCCGAACACATTGATCGCAACCTGCCAGAGTTCAACAATATGCAAACCGTGAAGCGTCGCTTCTATGCCATGCGCAACGGAGCCCTCGCAGCACAGATGCGCAATGCCGGCCTCAACTACTCAATTAACTTCGGGCTGAATCTACCGCAGATTAAGGAGATTGCAGCCGAGCAAAACGCAACACTGACCTCTGCCGAACTGTTGCAACTGGCATGCGACCTTTGGAAGAATAACACCACACGTGAAAGTATGCTCATAGCCCCCATGCTCTACCCCGCCGACCTTATGACCGAGGAGGTGGCATTGCAATGGATGGCCCAAGCACCAACCGCAGAGGTTGCCGACAATCTTTGTCACAGCCTGCTTCGCAAGCTCCCCTTTGCCAACGCCCTTCCCGCCCGCTTTCTAAACGTGACCACAGCCACAACAACCGACTGCAACAGCACAAACGAAGGCACCAACACCACGACCGTAGGCACCGACAGCGCGACCGATACGCAACGCTATACCGCACTCCGCCTGTGGCTCAACCTGTTGATTATCGGCAAAGCCGACACCCAAGCCATCGCTGATGCAGCCAAAACAGAACAGCAGCGCAACTGCCCGTTAACACGGTCGCTCACCCACCGCATCCTCGAAGAAATTGAGTTTATGTAAGATAGACGCAAGTGGCGGGTGAAATTCTTCGTGGTTTGAAGCTAATTTTGTAATTTTGCGCATTGTAACAGAATCATCGTGACCAATCATGACCTTTAAAGACACGGACTCAAACGACCGCCAAAGTCGTAATCAAATCATAATCAGGTGGATGTGGCGCATTTTCTTTGCCGGATTCGCCTTCTTGTTATTGTTCTTCCTTCTCATCTACAACGGTTGGATAGGATATATGCCACCGGTTGAGGAGTTGAAAAACCCTAACGACAAATTCGCAACCGTGGTCTACACGGCCGACGGTGAAGAGATGGGTCGCTACTACCGCAACTCGGGTAACCGCGTCTACGCCGACTACTCCGAAATTTCACAATATGTGATCGACGCACTGATTGCCACCGAGGATGCCCGCTTTATGGACCACTCCGGCATCGACATGCGCGCCTTTATGCGCGTGTTTGTCAAGACACTGATTATGCGTCAGAAAAACGCCGGCGGCGGCTCGACACTCACCCAGCAGCTCGCCAAGCAGCTCTATTCACCCACTACCAGCAACATGCTCGACCGCGCACTGCAAAAGCCTATCGAGTGGATGATTGCCGTGAAGCTGGAACGCTACTACTCAAAGGATGAGATTGTGAAAATGTATCTCAACCAGTTTGACTTCCTCTACAACGCTGTGGGCATCAAGAGCGCTGCATTCGTCTACTTTGGCAAACTCCCCAAAGACCTCACCATCGAAGAGGCCGCAATGCTTGTAGGTATGGTGAAAAACCCGGCCTACTACAACCCTGTGCGCCACCCCGAACGCACTCGCAACCGCCGCAACACCGTGCTTGACCAGATGGAGAAAGAGGGGAAACTGAGCCGTGCACAAGCCGACTCACTGAAGGCCCTCCCCATGAACATCAACTTCCACCGTGTGGACCACAAAGACGGTTTGGCACCATACTTCCGCGAAGAATTGCGCCGCATCCTCACCGCCAAGAAACCGGTACGCTCGGAATATCGTGGTTGGGAGAAGCAGAAATATATCGACGACTCAATTGCTTGGGAAGAGAATCCCCTCTACGGCTGGATTGAGAAAAACCCGAAACCCGATGGTTCGAAATACGACATCTACACCGACGGCTTGAAAATCCACACCACCATCGACTCACGCATGCAGCGCTATGCCGAGGAAGCCGTTTTGGAACACATGAGTTCACTGCAACGCGCCTTCTTCCGCGAAAAGCGCGGCCAACGCAACGGTCCCTACACCACCAACGCCGAAGAGTTGGGCAACGTGAAAGTGGAGAACCTCATCCAGCGCGCAATCAAGCAAACCGACCGCTATCGCGTAATGAAACAGGGCGGAGCCTCTGAAGCCGAAATCACACGCGCCTTCAACACTCCGCGTGAAATGAGCGTATTCTCCTACGCCGGTGTTGTCGACACCGTCATGACACCACGCGACTCGCTGCTCTACCAAAAGAGCTTCCTGCGCACCGGATTCATGTCGATGGACCCCCGCACAGGCTATGTGAAGGCCTACGTTGGCGGCCCCAACTTCACCTTCTTCCAATATGACATGGCATCGACAGGTCGCCGCCAGATCGGTTCAACCATCAAACCGTTCCTCTACACCTACGCCATGGAGGAGGGCTTCACCCCGTGCGACATGATGTCAAACACCCAACCGGTGTTCACCGATGAGAATGGTCGCACATGGGCACCGCGCAACTCCGGCTCGGCACGTGTGGGCGAAATGGTCGACCTGCGTTGGGCACTCACCAACTCAAACAACTGGATTTCGGCACGACTGATGGCACAACTCTCACCCACCACCCTCGTGCGCAACATGCACAACTTCGGCATCACCAACCACATCGACCCCGTGATGTCGCTCTGCTTGGGCTCATGCGAAGTGTCGATTCGCGAAATGGTTGGTGCCTACACCGCATACGCCAACAACGGTATGCGCGCCACACCGGTCTACGTAACCTCTATCGCCGATGCCAACGGCAACATCATATCAGAGTTTAACACCACTCACACCGAGGTTATCTCTGAAACGGCCTACGCCAAAATCCTTTCGATGCTGCTAAATGTTGTCGACGGCGGTACCGGTAACCGTGTACGCCGTGCCCCCTACAACATTACGGCACAGATGGGTGGTAAAACCGGAACGACCAACTATAACGCCGACGGTTGGTTCATGGGCTTCACCCCCGACCTCGTATCAGGTGTTTGGGTTGGCGGTGATGAACGCTACATCCACTTCAACACCATGGCCTACGGTCAAGGTGCCGCAATGGCGCTCCCCATCTACGGCCTCTATATGCGCAAGGTCTATGCCGACCCATCGCTCCCCTACTCGCAAAACTCAGTGTTCAATGTCGACTTCTCACATCTGTGCGACAAAGAATTCTACGATGCGGTTGAGGAGCCCGAAGAGGTGGAAGAGTCGATTAGCGACGTGTTTGATTAACACACCCGGCCCGGCATTGCACCCCCACAGGCTCATTACGGGCTCATTAACAGTCAATCAACAAAGGTTTTTGCGAGAAAACTTGTTAATCACGCAAAAAAAATATAACTTTGCACAGTTTTTCAGCTAACTGTAGCTATGGGAAAGTTCAGTCAATTCAAGCTCCCCTTGAAGAGCCTGCCTAAAGGTGAACACACTTACGAGTATCACCTCGACAAGGATTTTTTCAAAAACATGGAGA
Organism: uncultured Alistipes sp.; assembly: GCA_964505395.1. GTDB lineage: Bacteria > Bacteroidota > Bacteroidia > Bacteroidales > Muribaculaceae > UBA7173. The sequence goes on from CAZDIC010000050.1 coordinate 7,324, forward strand.
GCGCCGATGTGCGCGATGCCGATGTAAAGGTCGACCTTAAAGTCACCTATAACAACGACATCTACTCGCTTGCGTTTTCACTTAAAGGAGTGCTGACAGTGCCGTGTGACCGATGCCTCGACGACATGCAACTCGACATCGACACCACCTACAGCATCAAAGTGAAATATGGCGACGACTATCGCGACAGCGACGACATGATGGAGATTCCCGAAAGCGACGACACGCTCAATGTGGCCTACATGATATTCGACACCGCCTCGCTGGCAATTCCGATTAAGCATGTACACCCCGCCGGAAAATGCAATCGCGCCATGAGCTCGCTGCTGAAAAAGCACAAGGCACACGTGCCCGGCGATGAAGATGCCGAGTTGGAAGATGAACTCATTGATGAAATCGACGACCTCAGCGACTCAACCGACAGCACCGACAGCAACACCGACCCACGTTGGGACAAGCTCAAAGAGCTGCAATAACCCGCTCTTATCTCAGGCTGAAAAGCCACAACATATAACAATAAAGAAATATAAACATTAGAATACAATGGCACATCCTAAAAGAAGACAATCAAAGACCCGCACGGCTAAACGCCGCACTCACGACAAAGCTGCAATGCCTACTCTCGCAATCTGCCCTAACTGCGGCGCATGGCACGTTTACCACTGCGTGTGCATGGAATGTGGCTACTATCGCGGAAAAATCGCTATCGAAAAGAACGCTGTGGTTTAATAAACCACTCCGAGACAACATCGGGGCTGCCCTCGCATTGTGTGGCAGCCTTTAGTAGTTGTAGCCCCCTTTTCGACTATTCACTATTGACAGGGAACCGGTAGGCGTATCCGCCTTGCCGGCTTTCCCCTAATTTTATAATATACCATTTTATGCTCAACGCCAAGATTTCAGGCATTGCCTCATATCTACCCGACCATATCCTCGATAACGAGATGCTCTCGAAAATGGTCGACACCAACGACGAGTGGATTACCACCCGCGTGGGCATCAAAGAGCGCCGCATCTTGAAAAAAGATGTAGGTTCATCGTATATGGGTATCGAGGCAGTGAAGAAACTGCTTGCCGACACCAATACCGCTGCCGAAGATGTAGAACTGCTTATCTGCGCTACATCAAACCCCGATTACCGTTTCCCGTCAACAGCATCAATCATTTGCCAAGGCACAGGACTGAAAAACGCCTACGCCTACGACATCCAAGCCGCCTGCGCCGGCTTCATCGTTGCACTGGAAGACGCTGCCGCATACATTAAGAGCGGTCTCCGCAAAAAAGTAATCGTTGTCGCTACCGAGAAAATGTCATCCATGGTCAACTATAACGACCGTTCCACCTGCCCGCTCTTCGGCGACGGCGCATCATGCGTGCTCGTTGAACCCACCGAAGATGAAAACGTTGGCGTAATCGACGCTGTTTTCCACGTCGACGGCCGCGGTTTGGAACACCTTGTTATGTGGGGTGGCGGTTCAGCCCGTCCCACCACTCAGGCCACTTTGGATGCAGGCGACCACTACCTGTTCCAGGACGGTCGCAACGTCTACAAGAACGCTGTTAACGACATGTACACAGCATCTGTCGACATCCTCAAACGTAATAACCTCACTGCTGAAACCATCGACTGGATGGTGCCCCACCAAGCCAACCTCCGCATCATCGAAGCTGTTAGCTCACGTGCAGGCATCCCCGAAGAGAAAGTCCTCGTTAACATTCAGCACACAGGTAACACCTCAGCCGCCTCAATCCCCTTGTGTCTCGACGAATACAAAGACAAACTCAAGAAAGGCGACAAAATCATTCTCACCGCATTCGGTGCCGGATTCACTTGGGGCTCTATGCTCTTGGTATGGGATATGTAATCCTCTCCCAACCGGCTTTCCAAACACCCACAAAAATAGCATCTTTTCAGGTGCTATTTTTGTTTTCAAATCTGTGATCACCTATTTCAACACACAACAACTATGACAGACGAAAACAACACCACCCACCGCGCCGGCTTCGTAAACATCGTTGGAAACCCCAATGTGGGCAAATCAACCCTCATGAACGACCTCGTGGGCGAACGCATCAGCATCATCACCTCGAAAGCCCAAACAACCCGCCACCGCATAACCGGAATTGTCAACACCGACGACTATCAAATCGTGTTCTCCGACACCCCCGGAGTGCTCAAACCAAACTACAAGCTCCAGGAAAGCATGCTCAGCTTCGCACAAGGCGCACTGACCGATGCCGACATCCTGCTCTACGTGACCGACGTGGTTGAAG
>CAZDIC010000051.1:0-9565 GCA_964505395.1 uncultured Alistipes sp.
TTGAGATAACTCTACATGCGCTCTCCCTAATTGCAGAAAAATTTCCACAATTCACCTCCGCCACCCTGCGGATTTAATCCACGTTGACAATATGCGATGAATCTACGATTATTTCTACGATGCTGTGGGGTAGTGGGTTTGGTTAAATTTGTTAAAAAAGAGACGCATTAATTAAATAATGCGTAAATTGCGTTGCGTTCAAGAAAGAACACCTAAATGCTAATTCATTAAAAACAAGTTCTAATCATTATGAAACTCTTTACGCATTGTTGGTCACAGAAAATGTTGGTGTGGTGTAGCGTGGTGGTTGCACTGCTTGGCGCCGGGGCTTGTCATTCAGAAGGCAGGGATCAAACGGTGTTTGATGATTCGATTGATGCGCCGGTGCACTATTACAAGTATTTTAGTCTGTTTACCTTGGATGGAGAACCGGGCGATGAGACTTCTCCGGTGCAGGTGAAGCGCAATGATTCAACAATTGAGATAAATGTGTTTCATCCGGAGATTTATCATGTGGTTTTGCGAAAGTATCCCGAATATTGGTATGCTTGCGGACTGTTTGATTTGGATAAGAAGAAACGGAAACTGTGTGAATTGGAGAATGTGCCTAAGCTTAGTTTTAGAGAGTTGCGAGATGCACCACATCGGAGTGATCTTTTTGTAAAGGATAGCTTGGTGTATGTGTACAGGCAACGATATGAGGATGCGGATCTTATTGAAAAGACCTATTATCGTTTTACACTGAATAAGCATATTGAGGGTCAACTGTTGAACGACCTATATGCTCGCAAACTTAATAACGACCGTGATTCGATTTGGCACTTGCTTCAGAATTTTGATTGGGATTCTCCTAAGCGTGTCCTGGATTATAATGTATACGACGATATGTTATTTTGTGAAGACGGTACCACCATCATAGAAACGCTCATTCGCGGACTCCCGTTTGATTTTACCTTCGAGCAACATGGTCATCTCCAAATCGATAGCTATATTCTTTGGAAATGAGTAGAATGAATTCGGTCTCATCCTACCATTTTACAATTAGGCTCGATTCTCCGATACATCCAAGTTCAGAGTAGCGCACTGAGGATAGCTATTACCCCATGGAATAATCCATGCTTGTTACCACGAAGTCGCACGATAGGATCTTTATTGTGCGACTTCGCTTCTCCAACGTTGCGTCAATGCGCCTGCGGAATAAACGTGTTATTGGTGGCCTATGGAGGAAAGAAATGAAACGGCGTTGCCGGGGGCCGGTGGCAATTGTTAGATGGTGGATTGGAGGGCGAGGGCGAGAAGTTGGGCGGTGGTGTCGGCGAGGTGGTCGGCCGAGTGGCCGGTGAGTTCGGCCACGGGGCGGAAACCCCAGGTTACACCTACCGATTCCACGCAAGCTCGGTGGGCTGTGTCCATGTCGATGCCCGAGTCGCCCACATAGAGCACATCGGCTTTGGGTGTGGGGCATTTGCCGAGAATCTCAAACACAATCGAGGGGTCCGGTTTAACGGGCACTCCCTCTTTCTGCCCTTCCACGGCTGCCCAAGGGATGTTGGGGAAGTAGTGTGCGATGAGGTGCTCAACGGCGCTTTGATATTTGTTTGAGGCTACGGCAAGCGCAATGCCTTGTTCGTTGAGTTGCTGCAGAAGGTCGTTGATGCCGGGATATGGCACTGTTTCATCGGCCATGTGTGCGCCATAAAATTTGCCGAAGTGTACGCGCAGAGCCTCAACGTTGTCGCTGTTTCGTGCATCATCTGGCAGGGCGCGTTCAAGCAGTTTGGTGATGCCGCTACCCACGAAGTTGGGATATGCAGTGAGCGGGTGAGTGGGGTAGCCGCATTGCGCGAGAGCGTAGTTTGTGGCGTTGCCGAGGTCGGCGATAGTGTTAAGCAGTGTGCCGTCGAGGTCAAAAATAACGAGTTTCTTCATATCGAAAAGTATAGCCTGTTGTTAGAATGGATAGCCTACCGAGAAGTGGAACGACACATCGCGGCTCCAACTGGGGTGGAATATTGCCCAGCGTTCCTGCCCCTCTGCCGGGTTGCACGCTTTAAGGCCCATATCCAGGCGCAAAAGGAAGTAGTTGAAGTCCATGCGAAGGCCCACGCCGTAGGCTGCAGCAATATCCTTGTAGAATTTATTGAATTTAAACACGCCTCCCGGTTGGTTGGGATAGTCGCGGATTGTCCATATATTGCCGGCGTCGACAAACAGAGCACCTTCAAACACCCAGAACAGTTTGTTGCGATATTCCAGGTTCATGATGAGCGAGATGTCGCCGCATTGGTTGATGAAGTTGCTCACCGAGTTGCTTGAATCGTAGCTGCCGGGGCCGAGGGTGCGCACACTCCAACCTCTCACACCGTTGGCGCCGCCGGCATAGAAACGTTTCTCAAACGGCACCATCGACGAGTTGCCGTAAGGGAATGCGATGCCGAATCCGGCGTGGAACGACAGTGAATTGCGGTCGGTGAAGCGGTGGTTGATGGTGTAGTCGGCTTCCCCTTTGAGATATTGTGCGTATTGGATGCCAAACACTTTGTAGGCGCCATCTTCGCGTTTCATGTGCGACAGCGACGAGATGGCATAGAGCAGTGCGCCGGCTGTTTCGGCCGACATACGTGCCGTGTAGGTGTTGATGGGGTCGCTTGTGCGGTCGAGTAGGGTAGATGCGGGCCGGCGGTTGGTGAAGTTCCAGGTGTAGCCCATGCGCATGATGAAGTGGTCCTCGTAGCTGTAGCGCAGCAACGGGTTGTTGGGCGCGATGTTGTCGATGAAGTCGATGGTTGATTTGGGCAGGTTCACCACGTTGATGTCGATGAGGTCGAATGTGCGGCGCGAGGTGTTGGTGCGGTTAGCCCAACGGTAACGCCATGTGGCGCCACCGATAACACGGGTGTATTCCGGGCGCTCTTGGCGCATGAAGGTGAGCGCGAATTCGGTGGATGCTCTCATGCGTTGCTTGAACGATGAGCTGAGGAATGGTGCCGTGAATTTAGGGAATGTGATGCCCAATTCGGCAGCCACCTCGGTGTAGTTGTGGTTGATAAGTCCGTCGAGGTCGCCCGACAGGCTTTCGTAGGAGCCGCGGAGCTTGGCGGTGAGGATTTCGCCGCCGTGGGCCAGGTTGCGGTGTTGATAGGTCACGCCGCCACCCACGCCGAGGTCACCCTCCGAGTTAGTGCCTTCCAGTTCGAGTGTGACTCCCATCTTGGTGGTGGGCGACAGCAGGATGTAGGCATCGAGCAGTTCCTCGTCGTCGGTGCTGCCCGCCGGTCGTGTCACAATGTTCACATAGCGCAGTATCGACAGGCGGTTGAGAGCCTCGTATGTGCGGTCGATGCCGGTTGAGCTGTAGCTTTCGCCGGGAGCGATGAAACATTGTTCGGCTATCGCCTTCGGTGTGAGGTATCGGTCGGCGCCATAGAGAATGTTGATGCCGTTGCAGTTCACGGTGTCACGTCCGGCAAAGTTGTAGGTGCCGGCGTCGTTGCCGGGCGAGAAGTCGGTGACCACCATCACTTTGTTGTAGGCGTAGCGACGATGGCGCAACCGTTGAGTGAGCAGGTTGTCGGTAGCGGTTGTTTCCCCCTCGGTGGTCTTGATTTTCGGGTTATGAACCACCATAGTGAGGTCAACAGCTTTTGAGCCGGCCACGGTGTCGGCAATAAAGCCGATATACTCTTTTGTGAAGGCGAAGTAGCCGCTGTTGCGCATTTTCTCCACAATCATGGTGCGTTGCGCGTCGAGCACATTGCGGTCGAGGAGCCCCTCGGGCTTCACGGGCCAGTCAACGCTGTCGGGAAGGATGATTGTGGCCAATTCGGGGTCTTCCACTTCGTAGGCCACGGAGGCGATGGTGTGTGGGGCGCCGGGGTGAAGGTGGTAGGTCACGTTCATGCGTTTTCGCTTAGGCGAAACGGTGTCGGCGGTCACGTATGCGTCGTTATATCCCGAGTTGATAAGGGCCAGGCGGAGTTGGTGCACCGACTGTGTGGTCAGTGCATCGCTGTAGATTACCGGTTCCTCGCCGATTTTCTGCAGCCAACGGTTAAAGCGCGAGGTGGAATCGCGCCCCGAGAGGTTGTAGACACCGAGCTGCATCTTCCCGAGCCCCAACACTTTGTGGTTGGGCTGTTGGCGCAGATAGTTGTAGAGTTTCTTAGTGGCTACGTGTGAGCTGTCGTCAACGGTGATGTTGACTTTGTTGAGCAGATATTGGCCATCGGGCACATGGCGAGTGGCGCTGCACCCACCAAGCGTGAGTGCAGCGCACACCATTGCGCAAAATGCGGTTATAAAATTCAGCCGGGGCTTTGTCATTATCTGCCGTGGGTGAGAGAGGTTATTCCATAAGTTTGCGATAGCGACGACGCGGCGGCTCCTTGCCACCGTTTTGTGCTTTCTTGTAGGCTTCGTAGTCGGAGTATGAGCCTTCGTAGAACACCACATTGCCATCGCCTTCAAACGACAGGATGTGGGTGCAGATGCGGTCGAGGAACCAACGGTCGTGGCTCACAACCACAGCGCATCCGGCGAAGTCGTCAAGGCCCTCTTCAAGTGCGCGCAGAGTGTTCACGTCGATATCGTTGGTGGGCTCGTCGAGCAGCAACACGTTACCCTCCTCCTTCAGCGCCATGGCCAGGTGGAGACGGTTACGCTCACCGCCTGAGAGCACTCCGATTTTCTTCTCTTGGTCGGCTCCGGCAAAGTTGAATCGCGACAGATAGGCGCGGGCGTTCACATCGCGGCCACCCATGCGGAAACTTTCAACCCCTTGCGAGATTACCTGATACACGCTGCGTTCGGGCAAAAGGTCGTGGTGACGCTGGTCAACGTAGGCTATCTTCACGGTTTCGCCCACTTCGAAGCTACCGGCATCGGGCATCTCCTGTTTCATAATCAAGCGGAACAGGGTGGTTTTACCGGCTCCGTTCGGGCCGATAACGCCAACGATGCCGTTAGGGGGCAGCGAGAAACTGAGGTCTTTAAACAGAGTCTTGTTGCCAAACGATTTGGCCAGGTGACTTGCCTCGATAACTTTGTTGCCCAAGCGCGGTCCGTTGGGAATGAAGATTTCCAACTTCTCTTCGCGTTGTTTTTGGTCCTCGTTAAGCAAGCGGTCGTAGCTCGACAGACGGGCTTTGCCTTTGGCTTGACGGGCTTTGGGAGCCATGCGCACCCATTCCAATTCGCGCTCGAGGGTTTTGCGGCGTTTGCTGGCCTGTTTCTCCTCTTGTGCCATGCGTTTGGTCTTTTGGTCGAGCCATGATGAGTAGTTACCCTTCCAGGGTATTCCTTCGCCGCGGTCAAGCTCCAGAATCCATCCGGCCACATGGTCGAGGAAGTAGCGGTCGTGGGTGATGGCGATAACGGTGCCGGGATATTGCTGCAGGTGTTGCTCCAACCAGTCGATTGATTCGGCGTCGAGGTGGTTGGTAGGCTCATCGAGCAGCAACACGTCGGGCTGTTGAAGCAGCAGGCGGCACAGGGCCACACGGCGACGTTCACCACCCGAGAGTGTGTCGACCGGTTGGTCGTCGGGCGGGCATTGCAGTGCGTCCATGGCGCGTTCGAGTTTTGAATCGAGATTCCAGGCATCGCAGGCGTCGAGGGCGTCTTGCAGTTCACCCTGGCGAGTGATGAGGGCGTTCATCTTGTCGGCATCCTCAAGTACGTCGGGGTCGCAAAAGGCGTTGTTCACCTCGTCAAACTCCTTCAGAAGGTCAACAATGGGTTGCACCCCTTCGCGCACAACCTCTATCACGGTTTTCTGCGGGTCGAGTTTAGGCTCCTGTTCCAGGTAGCCCACCGAGTAGCCCGGAGCAAACACCACTTCGCCTTGATAATCTTTGTCGATGCCGGCAATGATTTTCAGCAGTGATGATTTACCGGAACCGTTCAAACCGATGATTCCGATTTTTGCGCCGTAGAAAAACGAAAGGTAGATGTTTTTCAACACTTGCTTCTGTGGCGGGTAGATTTTCGACACTCCCACCATCGAGAAGATGATTTTTTTGTCGTCGGGATTGGGTGCTGCCATAGTTATTATTTCTTTTTGCGTGGTGCGTATTTAACGGGATATTCACAGCGAACTTTTCCGGTAACAATGTTGTTAAGTTTGCTGCGGATGAGTTGTTTGCGTATCGGCGAGATGTGGTCGATGTAGAGAGTGCCCGACAGGTGGTCACATTCGTGTTGCACGATGCGCGACAGGAAGCCGCTCAGCTCCTCGGTGTGAGAGTTGAAATCTTCGTCGAGGTAGGTGAGGCGGATATGTTCGGTGCGTTTCACATCTTCGCTGAGGCCGGGCAAGCTGAGGCAACCCTCGCTGCGGCTGATGGTGTCGCCGTCGAGCACCTCAACCACCGGGTTGATAAGTGCTTTCTTCCAGCCGGCACACTCGGGGAAGTTCTCGGCCACCGGGTCGGCATCGATAACCACGATGCTGTCGTTGCGCCCGATCTGCGGAGCTGCCAGGCCTACCCCTTCCGAGGCATACATGGTCTCAAACATATTGGCCACAAGTGTTTTCAACTCCGGATAGTCGGGGGTGATATCTTCCGATACCTCTCTCAACACCGGATGTCCGTAGAGATACACGGGTAATTTCATATCGGTATGTCGTATTTTAGTTGTTTAGTGAAGTGGTAGAGTAGTGTTTACTACTCGTAGTATTCTTTTCTCCGCGGTGGCTTACAGGCTGTTGCACCGTGGAGTGGTTGTCGGTCGTTCGGGCTTCGAGGCGCTTCGGCTATCTGAACTGCCGATTAGCCAAGTAGTCGTTTAGTATAATAGTAGCCGAGATTTCGTCGACTATCGCTTTGTCGCGACGCGCCATCTTCTTCATGCCCCCGTCGAGCATCGCCTTGTGGGCGAGCACCGAGGTGAAACGCTCGTCGGAAAATTCGATGGGGATGTCGGGCAACGCTTTCTGCAGGCGACCGATGCCGGGACGGATGTAGCGCATCGACTCCGATTCCTCCCCCTTCACCGTTGTGGGGTAACCCACCACGATGCGGTCAACCGGTTCCTTGGTCACGTAGGCGGTGATGAACTCCACCAGCTTCGCTGTGTCGACTGTGGTAAGGCCGTTGGCCACAATCTGCAACGTGTCGGTCACAGCTATGCCGCAACGTTTCTTCCCGTAGTCAATTGCTAAAAGTCGTCCCATAGCGCAAAGTTACAAAAATTTCCCCAATTCACCCTAATACACCGCAGCCTGATACATCTATTATGTATGCGTCGTGCGTAAGCCGGGAGCGATGTGAGGATGGCGAGGGCAGCAGTGTTGCATAATTATTTCACACAGTGCAACATAATTGCTTAATTTTTTTGTATGTTAACAATTTTGCCTATATTTGCGTTCTGTAAGTTGCCACATGGAAAAATGTGTGTAATCATTACAAGATTATAAATGAGATTAATTACCTTACTATTTTACTTTGAATAAAATGAAAAAACTTTGTTCTGTAGTGGCTCTGATGCTATGTACGTGCTTGGCTAAGGCGAGCACATTTTGCGAAAACGGAATCTATTACGACATTTCATCGTTGACTGAGAAGACTGTCACGGTGACTTTTCAGGAGGATAGGGTAGAGACGCCATCCTACTCCGGCGAGCTCGTAATCCCGCAAACCGTGAGCTATTCCGGTGAAACATACACTGTGACGGCTATCGGCGAACGTGCTTTTTATAACTGCTCGTCGCTCACCGGCATCACCATTCCGGAGACTGTAACAACGCTTGGGGAACGGGCATTTTGGAACTGCGATGGACTTACGAGTCTTACCCTACCGAAGTCGGTCGCTACAATCAACCTTGCAGCGTTATCACATTGCGGGTCGATGATGAATGTGTTTGCCGACCCCGAAAATGTTAACTTTACTTCTGTCGACGGTATCCTCTACAGCAAAGACCTTACAGAGATAGTTTGCTGTCCGGCCGGCCGATCGGGTGAGTTTGCGATCCCGTCAAGCGTGGAAGCGGTTGGCGCGTGTGCATTTGCCGGCTGCGATAAGCTCACCAAAATAACCATACCCGATTCGGTTAAGGAAATCAAGAGAAGTGCGTTTTTCGACTGCACGTTGCTCACCGAAATATCTCTGTCGGAATTTGTGGAGACGCTTGGAAGCGGCGCGTTTAACGGTGACTCATCGCTTGCAACAATCAACATATCACCCAACAACCCGAAATTTACATCGTTGGATGGTGTGGTATATAACAAAGATTTCACAGAACTGATTTGCCATCCGGCAGGAAACAGCCGCACAGCATACACGGTGCCCGACGGCATTGTTACTATCTGCGATAAGGCATTCTCAATGTGCTACAATCTTAAAACGATAAATCTGCCGCAGTCGGTGATAACCATAGGTAATGAAGCCTTCTACGACTGCCAAGCTCTGCAAAAAATGGTGCTGCCCGAGGCATTAACATCGATAGGGAATACAGCATTTCAAGGCTGCTATAATCTGTCGGAGATTAACCTGCCGGAGTCGTTGACCTACATCGGCGGTTTCACCTTCGGTTGGTGCAGTTCACTCAAAAGCATCACCATCCCCAAGTCGATTACAACCATTAACGAGTCGTTGTTTTGTTACTGTGACCGGTTAGAGACGGTTAACCTTCCGAACACACTGACCAAAATTGGTGTGTGGGCGTTCTGCGGTTGCAAGATGCTGACGGAGTTTGTCGTGCCCGAATCGGTTACCGAACTCGGTTACGGCGTGTTTATTGACTGCGAAGCGCTGAAAAGCGTGTATCTCCCGAATTCGGTAACGGAAATTGGCGATGAGACCTTCTGGGGATGCAGTTCATTGACCGATGTGCGTCTGCCCGCCGAACTTAAATGTATTAACTATGGCTTGTTTGCTGACTGCACCATGCTTGAAACGGTTGAAATCCCGGAGAGCGTAACTCAAATTTCAGAATCGACTTTTGATGGTTGCAGCGCGCTGAAAACGATAGAGCTACCGTCGGCGGTAGAAACAATTGGCGCATTGACTTTCAATGGGTGCACATCGCTCGCCGAAATTACGAGTCGCAATCCCGAGCCGCCGGCTATTGAATCGGAGGACGCCTTTGAAAACTGCAATCCGACAGCGATATATGTGCCTGAAGGTTCTGTTTCCGCCTACAAGGGAGCTTTTGTTTGGAACAACTTTAACATTGTTGGCGCAGACCTTTCCGGGCTCCATTCAGTTCCGGTTTCCACCTCAACGGCAGCCCCCAAGTGCTACAACCTCAACGGTGTGCGCGTCAACAGTGATGGCCTTGCCCCCGGCATCTACATCATCAACGGACGTAAAGTGCTGGTGAAGTAATCTTCCCCACTACCATCGTCCAAACCGAGTGGCAACATCGTCCAAACCGAGTGGCAATATCGCTTCATTCGTGTTCATAAATCAAGATACAAAAGTGAGTTGAGATGAAATTTCTCAGCTCACATTTTGCATTACCGGAATGTGAATATGGCTGAAAATATGTTATTGAGCAGAAAAGAGTGTCGTGTTAACGAACGATAACAAAGATTAACTAAAGCAACCTGTAATAAGCGTGAAAA